>JAYVZU010000486.1:0-10969 GCA_043783075.1 Rhodanobacteraceae bacterium | reverse complement strand
CCAGCAGGGTTAGCTCTTTGCGGTTGAGCAGGGGAACGCGCAACGCGAGGTCTTCCGCAGAGCGGAAGATGCCGTCTTGCGAACGGGTCGCAACGACGACCTCTGCGGACTGACGCCGCAGACCCTTCGCGTAGCCCAGGCCCATCCGTAGCGAAAGCGCACCATCTACCTCATGTTCAATGGTGCAAGCCCAATCCGACACCTGAATGTCGATTGGCCTAACGCGCAGTCCGTGACGTTGCGCGTCTTTCACCAGTACGGCGGGCATATAAAAGCCCATCGGCTGATTGTTCAGGATCGCGCAGGTAAACGCGGCGAGGTACTTTACTTTCAAGTAGGCCGACGCATACGCAATCAGCGCGAAGCTGGCGGCATGGGACTCAGGAAACCCGTATAGCGCGAACGAGCTGATGTTCTGAATGATGTTCTCCTGCGTCGCAGCATCAAGTCCGTTGGTCGTCATGCCCGCGCGAAGCTTGCCTTCGAGATTCTTCATCCGCTCCCAGGACCGCCGCATCCCGACGGCCCGGCGCAACTCTTCCGCCTCAGCGCCGGAAAAGTTAGCAACTGTCATCGCTATGCGTAACAGTTGCTCTTGGAAGAGTGGAACGCCAAGCGTCCGCTTGAGCACATGTTCCAGCGAGGGATGCGGATAGGTCACGGCCTCTTTCTTCTGACGCCGCCGCATATAGGGGTGCATCATCTTCCCGACGATGGGGCCGGGGCGAATGATGGCGACTTGTACGACGAGATCATAGAAGCGTGTGGGACAGTTCCGAGGAAGGGACGCCATCTGTGCCCGACTCTCGACTTGGAACATGCCTACGGTGTCTGCCTGTTGCAGGACTTTATAAACATCCTCATCCTCCGGCAGTTGGGCCAGGTCTACGGATTCTCCATAGTGCCGAGGTATTAGTTCGATGCAGTCCTTCAAGACAGCCATCATGCCAAGGCCGAGCAGGTCTACCTTGATGATGCCGAGGTCGGCGCAGTCTTCCTTGTCCCACTGGACAACGGTGCGACCCGGCATGGACGCGCGTTCGAGCGGCACGACGCAGTTCAACTGACCCTGACAGATCACCATGCCGCCCGAGTGCTGGCCGAGGTGACGCGGCAAGTCCTGAATCCGCATACAGAGTTCGAGGTATTTGGCGATGCGCGGATGCTTGAGGTCGAACCCCGCATTTTGGAACGAATGCGCCATCGTGTCAGTCTTGCCGCGCCACTCCCACTGACTGACGAGGCTCGACAAGCGGCCCAGCGACTCTTGATCGAAGCCGAGGACTTTACCAACCTCTCGCGCCGCCGACTTGCCGCGATAGGTGATGACGTTCGCCGTCATAGCGGCACCGAGTTCACCGTATCGCTGATAGACGTATTGGATGGCTTGCTCTCGCTTGTCTTCGGACGGGAGATCAAGGTCGATGTCCGGCCACTCGCCCCGGCTCTCGCTCAGGAACCGCTCAAAGAGCAGTTCCATCCCGACCGGGTCGATAGCCGTTATTTCGAGCGCGTAGCAGACGGCAGAGTTCGCCGCGCTGCCGCGGCCTTGAATCAGGATGTCGCTTTTCTTGCAGAAGCAAACGATGTCCCAGACGATCAGGAAGTATCCGGCAAAGCCGAGCCGCGCAATCAGTTCGAGCTCGTGATCGACTTGCTTCTTCGCTCGCTCCAGAAGGGCGCAGTCATTCTTCGGCCCGTACCGCCGCATCACGCCTTCGGCGACTCGCCTTCTAAGAAAGCTGTCCATCGTCTCGCCATCCGGGACGGGATAGCGCGGAAACTCATAGCCAAGATCATCGAGTTGGAATCGCAGCCGAGCGGACAGTTCAAGCGTCTCCGCCACCGCACCCGGTACATCGCGGAAGAGCGCCGCCATCTCTCGCCCAGGGCGCAGATGCCGTCGATTGTTGAGAGCCAATAGACGACCGGCATGATCGAGACCGGTGTGATGGCGCACCGCCGTAAAGACATCCAGCACCTCGCGGTCGTATGCCGTGGCATAGCGGACTCCGTTGGTGGCGAGGATCGGCAGCTTCAAAGACCCGGCGATTCGGATTGCCGCTTGATTGCGCCACTCCTCCTCTCGTTCACGGTGGCGCTGGACTTCGATGTACACGCTGTCCCGTCCGAAAACCCTTACCAACCGTTCGACAGTCTCACGGCCTGCCTCTTCACCGCCGCTCACCAGCGCGGCGGCCAACGGGCCTTCATCGCCACCTGTAAGGCAGACCAGGCCGGTAGAGTATTTCTGCAAGTCGTCAAAGGTAGCCGCACCTTCGCACTTGATCCTCTCCCGCATCTTGAAGCGGGTGATGAGCTGACAAAGATTCTGGTAGCCGACCCGTGACTCACACAACAGAGATAGCCTTGCAGGTTCGGCGGGATGCAGGTGCGGAAGCCACGCGGGAGGCGTAAGCCGGTTTCCGAAGCTCGATACGGCGATCTCGGCTCCAACATGAGCGTGAATGTTATTCCGTTTCGCGCTTGTGTGGAACCGTGCCGACCCGTAGACACCGTTGCGGTCGAGCAATGCCATCGCGGGCATCTCCAGTTCCACGGCCCGCTTGATAAGCTCCTCAGGTTGCGAAGCGCCTTCAAGGAAGCTGAAGGCGCTTGAGGAGTGGAGTTCGATGTATCGCTCAGTCATAGAGCGTCACCACATGCCAAAGATCGCGGCCAGCTTGCTCTTTCAGATCGCGCACTAGGCAGCAACAGAGCAACGCTCCGTCACTGGATCGACCGATCAGATCCCATTGTTCCAGTGCCCAGGTCTGACGGTTCCACCAATCGCCTTCGGCCAACCACGGGCCGTAGGCATGTTCCACTTCATACCTGCACTCTCGAAAGACAAAGGATGCCGGTTGCCGATCGCGCAGCTTGATCGCCGCCCTCTCCGGTGGACGAAGTTGCCGCATCGCCGCCAAAGAGCTAACAGTCGCAGAGGAGGAGCTATGGACGGACGGTACTTTGAAGGGCTCGACACGAAAGCCGTCCGGCTGATTTGTGTCTCGGAGTACGGCACTGCCCACGCAGTCATCCCCGACCAGTGCGCGGATGCGGGCAAGCGTCACATCCAGGCGCATCGGCTCCGGCAGTTGTGGAGAGAACAAGCCGAGCTGCACCTTGCTAGTGCTACCGGGTTCAGCGGTGAGTGTGACCGCAAGAATCGCCGCCGTTGGCGGATGCGCCTCAAGATCAAGTTGCAACAGCTTAAGCCAGAGGGGACGATCATTCGTGGGAAGGGCCGGTCGTACCGTTCGGACGTGCGTTGCGCAGCGTTCCAAGCTCAGAGTGATCGTCACCGACGCAAGCGCGAGGACGCGGGCCATAGCCCGAAGGGTGAGCTGTTCGAGCATGACTCCCAGGACAAAGAGAAGGGAGTCTAGCTGCTCCACTGGCGTATCCAACTCCATCCGCTCTTGAAGTTCAAAGGCCGCTTCATACGGCACGAAATGATGGGGGAGTTCGCCCCGCGCCAACTGGCGAAGCCGGTTGCCTTCCTGCCCTATACGCGCAATCAGTTCCTTTTCTGGAAGGGCGGCCAAGGCCCCGAGTGTGCGAATACCCCACTGCGCGAATGTCTCCGCGTGTTGACTCGACACATCCAGAACTTTTAGCGGCAACGGAGCGAGAATTGGGCCTTCATTACCCGGCGCAATGACGGCGACGCGCGAAGAGGAGCCACGAACATAGGACAGGGCAGTGTAGAAGTTCCTGCTAATTGCAACCGATGCGCTCACTCCAAGAACTTGCACGCGACGCAGCAGATCCCGTGCCAGCACTTCAGGCGGCCCTAGCAGTTTCTCCGTCCCCGCAATATCAATCACGCAGAGAAAGGCGCTGCCCTCGCTACGATCTTCGACGCGCGGAGAGAAGGCGCCCGCGCACTCCAGCATGACGGCGTGCGTCGAGACATCTTCCGTAAGTGATCGCGAAAGGACAATCAACGAGGAGAAGGTGTCCAGCTCTATTCTCGTCATCCCACGGGCGATTCCCAGATAGCGGGCCTTCGCATTGAGAGAACAAACCGTTTGCAGCGGTGGTTCACCCTCAACAACAACGACAGGCCGCTGACGCAACTCCGGCCGCAATCGCAAGACCGCTTGCGCCGGAAACTCCTTCGCATAGAGACACGCATATAGTTCGCTGGCAGGTTTCATCGAATGCCTGCCCATGTTGTTTTGCTTTGCCAATCGGCTCCGCTTGCGCGTTGCGGAGGCTTGCGAATCGAAACTACCTTCGCCGAGACTTCTGCGAATCGCTGGCGCGATACCTCGACATGGCGTTCAAGGCCGGCAAGCACTGCACTCTCCCCGGAGAGCGGCGATCCTGCTTGCAGACGCAGGACAAGACCCGCGCTGCTCTTCGAGCAAGCGTGTTGCGTAAGCAGGAGGACGCTCGTCCGGCTCCGGTCCGCAGCAGCGCCGTAGCGGAACCACGTCGCCAGCGGAATGCGCGAGACGTGTTCAGGCGCAATGCTTCCCAAATCCAGCACGATTGCGCTGAATCCACCCGCTTGCAAAAGCAGATCAGTAACGCGCAATGCCTGCTCGATTCTCGACCAGGGCTTTGCCGCGCAGGTTGAAGGACTGTAGCGTTTGGAGGGCCGGAAGGTGTGCGGCTCAACAGTCTCTCGTTCGACCCGAATCCTTCGTTGCGGTTCGGCGCAACGGGGAGCGACGCCATCGCGTCGCAGCAAGTCGCTGACTCCATCGGACAGGCCCTTTGTTTCGGTCCGAGGATGCGGGCCGAAGCCGCCACCGTGCAGCCCTCTCTTCGCTGCGGGCGGGGCAAGATACTTCTCAGGTAGCGCGAAGTCACCTTGAGAAGAGGACGTAGATTGACTGACAGGCTGTACGCCGCAGCGAACCCAGAGAAGCCGTTTCAGGTCTATGCCGGATGCAGCGGCGGACTCGGGGCTGAGCGCGTTCGATACGTCGATCCACGCACAGACTCTTTCCGCCCTCGTGAGCTGCGCTATGAACGATAGGGCAAGAGCCGTTCTCCCGGAGCATTCCGCCCCAATCATCTCCGTTACCGCGCCAACCGGAAGTCCGCCGTCCAGGACCGCATCAATCGCTACAATTCCCGTAGGCGCGACCTCACGGATGGTCTTAGCCGCAGGCGTAAGAGCGGATGGGATTCGGTCTGCCAGGGCAGCTTCGATTTGGGTACGGAGGGTGGCGGCGGATCGCATAGTATTCGCCTTATATTCGCCTACTGCGCCATGATGTACAAATGGCAAATGCAATGAGAATTGTGCAACCGCCTCGCAAGTGATTGAAGATAATATATTTAGAGTCCGAAGATTTCATGCAAGGGTTGGACTACGGGGGCGAATATGTGCGGCAGATATTTCCGTCGATCGGACAAGCAGCGAATCGCCGAGGTCTTCCACCTTGGAGTCTTCGAGGATCTACCCTTGGAGGTGGCCCCCTCCTACAACATCGCGCCAACCACCATGCAGCCGGTCATCCGCAACAACCGCGACACCGGAGAACGCGAGATGGTAGCAATGCGATGGGGTATGGTGCCGCACTTCGCCAAGTCGCTTGCCGACTTCAAGGGCTTCTCCACCATCAACGCAAAGGCCGAGACTCTGCTTTCAAAACCACTATGGCGGGTTCCGTTTCATCGCCGGCGCTGCCTCATCCCCGCCGATGGCTTTTACGAATGGAAGCGATTGGATGAGAAGACCAAGCAGCCTTACGCCTTCGCCCTGAGTAGCGGGGAGCCATTCGCCTTTGGCGGAGTCTGGGACGCATGGAAAGACCCAACGACCGAAGACTGGCTCCAGAGCTTCAGCGTCATCACCACCGACCCAAACGAACTCACCGCGACTGTCCACGACCGAATGCCAGTGATCTTGAAGCCATCTGACTACGAACGATGGCTGGATCGAGCTGACGCTGAACGACCTCCGGTTGACTTGCTAAAGCCATACGGAGCTGCCGAGATGGAGGCACATCCGGTGGACCCTCGCATTGGTAACGTCCGCAACGATGAGCCCGAACTCTGTGCTCCGTGGGACTGTCCACCAAACTCTCAATAACCAGTCGCAACTCCACTATGCCGATTTACGGGGCACCACAAGCCACCCCGGAGCAAGGTTTGAACTGCTATACTTCGATGCACAGTCGCAGAGCTATCTGACAATCATGTCAACTTCGCCCCTTCCATCCCCGCCTCTAACGGTCCGCCAGACATTAGAGTTGCTGGACGGCAACTCCGCAAACCTCGCTGGTCATTTTGAAGAAGCTGGTTATGCCCTGTGGCTTGGTTCCGGCATTTCCTTCGGGAGAATGAGAAGACTTGCCGACATAATCCGCGATGTCCTTAGCTTCCTCCAGAGCAATATTGCGCCAGTAGACCCCGATTGTCGATTTCGAATAGCCATCTTGAAAGCGCTAAGGCTTGTTCTTTCGGCGGGCGAACTTGCAGCTATCGATCTCACGCAGCCCGTGGATGTTTGGCCAATGATCGTGGAAATTCAGGAACGGCTGACAACCAAATACGCTGACCTCTTGGACGTCACAGTTGATGGTGAAGAGGATGACTTTCTCCTTTGGAATGGAGTTCAGGTCAGCAAAGCATTTGCCGATCCAACGATTGAGCCGGACGCAGAACATCTATGTATAGCGATTCTGGCGCTCGAAGGTATCTTGCCGGAGATTATGACCGCGAACTGGGATGGCCTTATTGAAAAGGCCGCACTGCAACTCTCGGGGGGTGGGAACCTTGTCAATGTTTGCGTCCTCCCTGATGACGTGCGCCGAGTGGGCTTCCGTGTTCAGCTATACAAATTTCATGGTTGTGCTGTGTTGGCGACTCAAGATGAGGCAACATATCGACCATCTCTGATTGCGCGAAAGTCGCAGATTGATAACTGGGCCGAAGACCATGCGGTGTTGGTTCAGAAATTAGTCAACATCATCACCAGCCGTGCAACGTTGATGATCGGTTTGTCTGCGCAAGACGCGAATATCCGGGCAGCATTTGTAAGCGCTCGCGAAAATCTCGACTGGCCTTGGCCCGGATCATTTCCCGCAATCGCATTTTCCCAATCGGAGTTGGGAAGCGATCAGCTTGTCTTATTGAAAAATGTTTACCGGAATGTGATGACTCCCGTAAATCGCGATCAGATACAAGCGGACTCACACATTCCAACGTATGCTAAACAACTGCTGCTGGCTTTGGTGCTCCAGATTTTGTGTGGAAAATTGACCGTTCTGCTAGGCACCGCGGAGGCAAATCTGCCGATAGCCGAACGCCGGCAACTTTCGGAGGGTCTGATCTTTCTGCGAAACATGCTCGCTGATGCGGGATTGGCGAATCACTACAATTTCGTACGAATGTTTGTGACACACCTTTCGAGGTTGATGGGGCTGTTCAGAGATGGAGCCGTACCTTCAGGCAACCAGCTCTATTACCCGCTCACAATGAGCCCGGCGTCTCATATTGCACTCGAACCCGGTATTCGTTCGAGCGGCCTCCAAGAGCTCGCTGTGGCTTTGGCTACCTTGGGCCACGGCGTTCGTCACGGACTATGGACATTGCACCCTGCAGATTTTGGTGATCCAGCGAGTGGAGCGCTTGAGATTCGGACATCGATCCGCACGGTTCGCATATTCTTCGCGGCGAGTGCAGAGTCAGCCTTGAAACTGTTCTCAAGTGGCCGATTGTCATCGACGGATTACAGTGTCGTAATACATAGCAAGACAGTCATCGAGCCAAAGCACCGCTCACCTGCACGATTCGTTGGGAGGAGCGGGGCCGTTCAACCGAGGGCAGTAAGTATTTCGACCATTCTGGGAGAAGTTTCGACTACTAAGGAACTTACCGAACGCTTTCATCGGGAGGTAGCGCTTTGATGTATAGCGATTCGGTCGAGCAGGTCGTATCGATTTTGCTCAATGCGGGCTATAAACGCTTGGCTACCCCCTTCAAATTGGCGGGACTGCAATTCGATGTCGCTGCTGTACTAATCGGTAACGACCGATCCTCTGACCTGGTGATCGTCGAGGATACGGTCGTGAGTACGAGTCGGGATATTCAAATTAGGGTGGAAACGATTGCTCGGGCCATGGACTCCCTGGATTCGAGGAGGCCCATCACAGCCATTCTCATCGGACCCCGGCCCGCAACAACAGCGCTTGACGCGATGTCGCGAGTCTCGCGAGTTCTCCCCGTCGGCATTAGCTCACTCTCCGAGCAGGACGAATCGCTCCGTAATTGGTTGGCCGTCCTTCTGCCTTTACACCTTCCGCCGACTGGACATGACCTCGCCGATCCATTGTCTGAACTAGCCGCTCACGTCGATTCCGAAGATCTCGTCATCTCCGAGCTCTTGAATGCAGCTCCGTTTGGAGTATCGGCGGTCGAGAAGACTTTGCACGAGATTATTGAACGATGCCTCTTCATCGCAGAAAGCGAAGGGACGAAATGACGCCCCAGCTCGAATCGATCACACTGACAAATTTCCGAAGTATCAATGTTCCTGTGCTGATACCGCTCGACGCGCCCGTTGTTTTGATCCACGGCCAGAACGGAACAGGAAAGACTAGCATTCTGTCCGGAATCGAGTTGGCTCTTACCGGAGACATTCCGTCTCTACGGCGATTAGATTCAGATTACAAACACCATCTTGTCCATAAGGGCGCGAAACAAGCGCGACTGGATCTGATTGCCCGGGGCCTGCCCCATGGCGTGTCTGATGCATCTTTGATAGTGACGTCCGATTCAATCGTTGGCGAACCTTTACTCGGTCCCGAGCTGGCCAAAACCTACAGCGAACGATGCTATCTGGCGCAAGCGACACTGGGGCGGCTAATCGAGATTTACCAGAGTCAAGACCCGAAGAGCAGCTCATCCCCGCTAACACTTTTCGTGAAGGAACTTCTTGGGCTGGATGTCATCGGCTCGATTGTTGATGGACTTCACGATGCAGGCGACGTGCGAAGGGTCAGGAATGCGGTTCCCGGATATTCCGATGTTGAAAGAAGGATTTCAGAGACGCAGAGAAGATTGGCTCAGATAGCACATAGTGTTGACGAAATCGACGCTGCTATAACTTCCCACTTGGATAGGTTGAAGGCTGCGACGGTTTCATTGGGATTGTCGATCGATCTTGTAGCCCGAGATTACAGCGACATACTCACGATAATTGAAGCAGAGAGTTCCAAGGATCGACTTATGAATGTGGCGCGAACCAGGCGTGACCTGTTAGCTGCCAACGAAAGATTGAAGACCCTCGAAATCGATAACGGTGTCGATCAGCGAACAAGGCTGGAGGAGAGTGATCTGTCTGCTCGCCGCCAGTTGGAGCAATGGCGACAAGGACGTGGTCTGCTATTGAATGAGACCATAGAAACTCTCGTCACCACATTTCCGAGCCTTCCGTCTCCTAGCTCTGCGGACCCTGAAGTAGCCCGATTGGCGGCGCTACGTGCCGTCGAGGCAGAGCTTCATCGGTATTCGGAGTTGATAGCCAAACAAGAAGAGGTCGCAAAGAGACTGATCGAGGTCCAGACACAGAACGGTCGATTGGAAGAACGGTCTCGAAGACTCGATGAGCAGATCGGATCACACGCAGCAGATGCGGGAAGTCTAGCGCAAGCCTTAGCCGGTCTCCTTCCGCACATCCACTCGGAAGAGTGCCCCGTGTGCGGCCGGGACTTTCAAGAGATTTCTAAGACTCCGCTGGCCTCAGACGTTTCTAAGAAGGTCGGCGCACTCAATGAAAGTGCAGGAATGCTTGAGGCTTTATTGCGGGAAAAAAGTGTGACGGCGACGCAGCTTGCGTCGATCCGGCGAGAGAAAGATGAACTCGCTGCAGTTCAAGTGTCACAGGTCATTACCGAACAGGCGAACACTGAACGTGCCCGTTTGCAATCATTGAAGCAACGACTTGATAGCCTTGCCGAGGAGACGGCGCGAGCTAGGATACTACTTCAGAACGCCAGTATTGCTACTCGCAAAGTCTCTGAGGCCCGTGAATCGGACGACCAGCTTTCCTCATTGATTGAAACGGTACGGAGAGCGGCGCTCCAGTTGGAGCAGGAGTTCATCTATCCCGATCAGACGCTTCGTGTTGAGTTGTCACGTCTGCTGGATTTCACAGCGAAGGAAGAAGCAGTGCTCAATACTCGGGAGGAGCATCGCGGTATCGCTGCAACACAGGTTCGCGCACTCCAAGCGCAGCAGGCCTCGAGAATCTCCCTGATTAAGGAGCGGTCGGAATCGCAGACTGAACTCGCTGTTTTCCAGAATGCGAAGAAGAAAGCTGATAGCACGATTGACATCGCCCGCGCCCTTTCGAAGAAGGCGCTAGAAGTTCGCACTTCAATTGTCCAACGCGTTTTCAACGAATCGCTCAATAAGCTTTGGGCAAATCTCTTTACGCGGCTCGCGCCGGAGGAAAGCTTTGTACCTGCGTTCGCGCTACCGGATAACTCATCAGGGATCGTGGAGGCGGTGCTAGAGACGATCTACAGGAGAGGCCAGCGAGGTGGGAGTCCTCAGACGATGTTGAGCGCAGGAAATCTGAACACAGCCGCTCTAACGCTCTTTTTGGCGCTTCATCTCTCCCTCGATCCGAATCTCCCGTGGCTGTTGATCGATGATCCGGTGCAGAGTATGGACGAGGTTCACATTTCGCAGTTCGCTGCATTGTTGCGGACTTTATCTAAGCGCTCAGGTCGCCGTGTTGTGATTGCGATCCACGAACGGCCCCTGTACGAATATCTTGCTTTGGAATTGAGTCCCGCATTTCCTGAAGACAAGCTCATTACCGTTGAACTGGGTCGCAACGCTTCGGGCGAAACAATCGCTAAGGCAACTCACCATATATGGCAGGATGACAAAGCTATCATCGCGGCCTAGTCTGCGTTCATCGGTAGTTTTGCACGATCTCCTGTTTGCACGTTCACTCGGCCACCGCTTCGGTGCAGGAGCTGCGCCCTTCGGC
>JAYVZU010000485.1:0-3654 GCA_043783075.1 Rhodanobacteraceae bacterium | reverse complement strand
AACAGCACTTAAGCCTTCTCGGCCAGCTGTTCGGCGAAGGCGTCGAGCGACAGATTGCGGAGAAGGTTACGGCGCATTCCGCTCGTCACCTGATCGAGGCCACGGCTCGCATTTTCGATCCAGGCAAACGAAACTGCTGAAGCAAGACGTTCCAGTTCGGCGCGAATGTCTACGTTGCGCACCAGCTCCGGCGTCCCGGCTTGTAGCAGCAGCAAGTCTTCAAGCAGCAGGCCGATGGTGCGAATCAGGGCAGTGGTCTTGACCTGGCCATCAGCCCCCGCGCGGTAAGTTTCGGTCATCTTGAAGAGTGTTGAGTGGTCAGGATCGGTGATGGCGGAGCGCAGCAGCACCATCGCGTCGGCGCGGGCGGCAACGTACTCTTCGAGGTTGAAGCTCAGGGCCTTGCCGGCCGCACCCTGTGCCAGCTTTGCGACAAGCGTCCGATGCTTCGGCTGCCAGTCTGTCCTTCGGTCTGCGAGCATCATCTCGAGCTCTTCGATGGGCAGCGCGCCAAGCCGAACAGTGGCGCAGCGGGATCGGATGGTGGGGAGCAGTTCGCCCGGATTCTCCGCACACAGAATGATGTGAACATATTCGGGCGGCTCCTCCAGGACCTTCAGGAGTGAGTTCGCGGCTTCCTTCATGAAGCTGGCTGCGGTGAGGATGAAGATCTTGCGCGGAGCCTCCGCCGGGAGATACTGCGCTGAGTGAATCAGCGAACGGATCTGGCCCAGTTTTATCAGTAGCTGCGGTGGGTCTGGCGGCACGATCAGCACATCGGGGTGCTGCTGGATCAGGATGCGAGTCTCTTTCTTGTCGGTCTCGCGGAGGCCTTCGCGAGCTTCGACGGCTGTATCGACAAGGCTTTGCAGATCGGCACAGGCCTCGATCCGGGTGCAGTTTTTGCAGACTCCACAGTACGAAGCCAGCGACTGGCCGGTCGACCATAGCTCGCGGGGCTGGCGCTCGCACTCGACCGCCATGGCAAGCATCAGTGCCAGGGTGTACTTTCCGGCGCCTTGCGGTCCCGCGAGGATCAGCGAGTGCGGCAGGCGTCCAGAAGCAATCGCCATGCGCAGCCCCTCGATGGCGTGGGAGTTGCCGAGGAAGTCATGGAAGGTGGCCGGGATGGTGTTGGGGTTGGTCAATGCGATTCCTTGTGCAATGATACTCGGCAGCCGTCCCGATCTATACCCCTCGACGAGAGCCTACTCAATCTATGCAGATTCATGTGGAAATGAACTATAGCGAATACTTCGAAGCGAACCGACTCTTACTTCTGCATACAACGGCAACAAGAAAATGGAACTTCATCTCGGCATGGTATTTTTGTCCCGTGATGGCCGTAATTTTGATGATTCTTGTTGTTGTGATCTGGGCATCAACCGGACATTTCAGTCTAACTCTGTTCTGGTGCATTTTCATGGCAGCTGTGTGCGCGTGGTCTCGAATTGGCTTTGCACGAAGAGTGCGGAGTACATTTCTGCAGCAGCAGAAGCACTTGGATGGAACGATGCGGCTTGATGAATCAGGTTTAGACTATGACCGAAGTGACGTTACAGCAAACGCTCACCTCTCGTGGGCAGCTTTCGACAGTTGGCTCGAGACGCCCGAGTCATTTCTTCTGTTCGCGTTGTGTTCGGTCACTCGAATTCCTAAGAAGGATTTGAGCCAAGTTGACGAAGTTGAGCTTCGCGAATGGATAACAAAAGAAGTCAAACCCGCGAAATAGTAGTCCGTTGGGCGGCGAGCTTCTTACGCCACGCAAGGAAGCCGAGGAGCGAGAGCGTCATCATGAAGGCGTAGAGAGCGGCGGTTAGGTACAGCCCTTTGAGCGGGTAGATGACGATTGAGATCATGTTCGCGCCGATCCACCATAGCCAGTTCTCGATACGACGCCAGGTGAGCATCAGTTGCGCGATGATGCTGGCGGAGGCGACTGTCGCGTCCCAGTAGGGGAACGCGGCGTGCAGGACGTGGCTCATGAAGTAGCCCAGCGAGAGAGCGCAGATGCCAGTTCCAGCGATGTAAAGGGCAAGTTCGCGGGGGCTGGAGGTCTCGACTGTGACCTCGCCATCAGGCTCCCGGTGGCGCAGCCAGGCGACCCAGCCGACGATCTGGACGATGAAGAAGTAGAACTGCGTGAGGGTGTCGGAGTACAGGTGTGCGCGGAAGAAGACATAACCGAGCATCGACACCATTGCGATGCCGACAGGGAAGTTCCAGATGCTGCGGCGCGTCAGCAGGATGATGTTGGCAATGCCGAGCAGGTCGCCAACAGCCTCGATGGGGTCGGCAAGAATCTCGTTGTGCAGCGCGGCGAGGATACGCTGAGGGATGGTTGGGTCGGTCATTCCTAGCGGGCCACCGGGATCATACGGAGTGGGTCGCGGGGCCGCAACGTGATCTTAGCCTGTGGGACTGGTGGGGTGGGGTCGGCGTAGCGGAATCTAAACCGCTGAGCTAATGTGGCGATGGAGAAGACGCCCTCCATCCAGGCGAAGGCCTCTCCAATGCACTGGCGGGAACCGCCGCCGAAGGGGAAGTAGGCGAACTTGGGTCGCGCGGCCTTTGCCTCTGGAGTGAACCGGTCGGGATCGAAGCGAAGCGGGTCGGGGTAGTACTCCTCAGTGCGGCTAATCATATACTGGCTGAAGAAGAAGTGAGCGCCGGCCGGGATGTTGTACGGGCCGAGCTGGATGTCACGGGTGCTCATGCGTCCCATCGCCCAGGCCGGTGGGTACAGGCGCATGGACTCGGCAAAGACCTGTTCGGTGTAGCGAAGGGCGGGGTAATCGGCGAGCGTGGCGAGGCGGCGATCCGGGCCGGTTCCAAGCACGGCGTCGAGTTCGGCGTGGAGCTTTGCTTCAACCTCTGGATTTTGCGAGAGGAGATACCAGGTCCATGTGAGGCCATTGGCCACCGTCTCGTAGCCCGCGAGGAAGATTGTCAGGACTTCGTCGCGAACCTGAATGTCGGACATGGATTCCATCTGGCCAGTGGGATTTCCTTCGTCGTTTAGAACTTCGACCTGCGACGAAAGCAGCATGGAGAGGAGGTCGCCGTTGTCGGCGTCGCTGCGTGCCATGGCTTCGCGATGCTCGCGGATCAGGCGGTCGACGACCTTGTCCAGTCGAGCTTTTGACTTGCGGAACTGGATGATGCCGGGGATGGGCCAGTGGAGGAACAACTCGATGCGCGGGAAGGCGACGATGAAGTTGTAGAGATCCATGATGGTGTTGGTGTCGTCGTTGATGCTGCGGATGTCGTCGTCGACACGAGTGTCGAAGAGGGTGCGGGCGACGATTTCAAGCGACAGTTCCATCGACGCAGCGGCGATATCGAACGGCTGGCCGGGGACGATGCAGTCGGCGGCAGCTACGGCAGATTCGACGATCTGGGTGGCATACGCCGCGATGCGCTGGCGGTGGAAGGCCGGAGCCGCGATGCGACGCTGGCGCATGTGAAACGGCTCTTCCGATGTGATGAGGCCTTCGCCAAGCAGGATCTTCATACGCTTGACCGTGCGCTCTTTGACGAAGGCGCTGGACTGCGTGACGAGGATCTCGCGGATGTAGTCGGGATCGTTGACGAAGACAATCGGCGTGCCCATGAAGCGGTAGTGGGCGATGTTGCCGTAGGTTTTGTGCAGGT
>JAYVZU010000484.1:0-3660 GCA_043783075.1 Rhodanobacteraceae bacterium | reverse complement strand
AGCAACCTCAAGATCCGCCCAAATCAGCTCAACAGTTACACCTCCAGCGAGGAATCGAAGTGGTCAACAAATCAACCGCCTACGCAGAGGCTCCTTAGGGGGTGACACCTGGGCGACATGAAACTCATCCCATAGAGATGGCATAGGGGCGTAAAAGCCACGAGCCGCACGTGGTTAGACTTGCTTCTTGAGCACAACGAAGTGCAGGTCATCCCGCAGCGGCGTCCCAAACCTGTCGTCGCCGTATGGGAAGGCGACGGTCTCACCGGTCTTGGTGTAGCCGCGGCGTTCGTACCAGGCTATGAGGACGGTGCGAACGTTCAGGACCGTCATGCGGATGGTCTTGCCGCCGTGCTCCCGGGCGAAGTCTTCGGCGGCAGTTAACAGTGTGCGGCCTAGCTGGCGGTTTTGGAGTTCGGGGTGGATGGTGAAGAGGCCGAGATACCAGATTGCGTTGGCTTGCGGTTCCAGCCAGACGGTTCCCAGTAGAGGGCCGTCGGGGGTGTCGCGGTAGAGCAGCAGGTAGGCGTGGGGTTTGGCGGCGAGGTCTTCGCGGAGCAGCGATTCCGTGAGGCGAGTGCCTTCGATGATTCCGGCTTCGACATTCCAGCTCTCCGTCGCACCGCCGCCGCGATAGGCGAGGTTGGCGAGCGCGACGATGGCTGGGTAGTCGGATTCGACGGCTGGGGTGAGTTGCATCGAGTGATTCTACGACGGTTATAGCGTCCGGAGTAGGACACATGGCCTACACACTCATAAGTGTCATTTGCCGGGAGGCCCGTGGAAGCCTATCATAACAATCAGATGATGTTTTCCGCTGCGCACGCCCATCCCGACCTTCTAACTGAACGCCCTGATCACAAACGCTACTTTATTGAGAAGCTCGGATTGTCCGAGCGGCTGATGGAGCGGTGTCTGGGTGAGGCGTTGTCCGCTGGCGGAGAGTATGCGGACCTTTACTTTGAGTCAGTTACGAGCACCTCGTTGGGGATTGACGAGGGCCTGATCAAGACGGCCAGCCAGGGAATCAGCGTTGGGTGTGGAATTCGGGTTGTGTCCGGAGATCGCACAGGCTTCGCGTTTACCGACGATTTATCCAGCGAACGGCTGCTGAAAGCGGCGCGGACTGCCGCTTTGATCGCCAGCGGACCGGCGAAGGTGATAGCGAGCGGCTTCCGTCATATTGAGACGCCGTCGCTTTATCCGATTGCCGGCCTCTCGGCTGACGGCGAGATTGAAGCCAAGCTGGCGCTGATCCGGCGCGCCGACAAGGCTGCCCGCGACTTCGATCCGCGCATTACGCAGGTTCGAGCTAGCATCATCGACGAACTGCGGCGGATTCTTGTTGCCGCCTCCGACGGCACCTTTGCGAGCGACACGCAGCCTTTGGCGCGGCTCAATATTTTTGTGATCGCGAAGGATTCGCAGAGCACGGCGCGCGGGACAAGCGGTGGCGGCGGTCGGGTCACGCTGGACTTCTTCGATGGCGCGAAGTCTCCGGAGTATTTTGCTCGCGAGGCTGCTCGCACCGCGCTGCTCCAGCTTGGAGCTTCCGAAGCGCCGGCGGGAGAGATGGAAGTTGTGCTCGGGCCCGGATGGCCGGGAGTTCTGCTGCACGAGGCTGTCGGGCACGGGCTGGAGGCGGATTTCAATCGTAAGAAGACCTCCGCATTTGCAGGGCTGATCGGGCAGAAGGTTGCCAGCGAGAAGGTGACGGTCGTCGACAATGGCACGATTGCCAATCGTCGCGGCTCGCTGAATATGGATGACGAGGGTGTTCCAACTCAGGAGACAGTGCTGATTGAAAACGGCATCTTGAAGACGTTCCTCTCGGACAAGATGAACGCACGGTTGATGGGTGGCGTGAGTACCGGCAGCGGACGTCGCGAGAGCTATCATCATGTCCCGATGCCGCGCATGACGAACACCTATATGTTGAACGGTGAAGATTTGCCGGAAGACATCATCAAGAGCGTGAAGCGTGGGCTGTACGCAGTGAACTTTGGCGGCGGCCAGGTAGATATTACGAATGGCAAGTTTGTGTTCTCGGCCAGCGAAGCTTATCTGATTGAGGACGGCAAGGTAACGCGACCCGTAAAAGGCGCGACGCTGATTGGCAATGGGCCCGAAGCACTGAAGTACGTCAGCATGGTCGGCAACGACCTGGCGCTGGATGAAGGAATTGGGACTTGCGGTAAAGCCGGGCAGAGCGTGCCCGTGGGCGTCGGAATGCCGACTATAAAACTCGATCGCATGACGGTCGGAGGAACGGGGCACTAATGGCAACTGCAGAGCGCGAAACCAAACTATACGAGTTGGAAGTGAAGCGGCGCCGCGTGAAAGTTGGCGGAGGCTACGAGCCGTTCTGGAAGGTCAAGAAGGTCGCCGAGGCGCTGGTCGATGCCGACACGGAGTTCCGCTGCAAGGATTGCTCTGGCGCGGTGAAGCTGCATAAGACCCACAAGGCCGATGGCCCCGGGCCGCACGTCGAGCACAAGAGCCGACAGGATTCGGAGTACTGCCCCTCGGGGATGTACTTTAAAAAGGCAACCGATGGGCGCGAGCCCCGGCAGTCTGAGAACCCGGTGGTCTAGCGGGCCAATTTACGACGCCGGACTTGTGGCCGTGTGCGTGACCTTGTCGGAAACACTCCTGATTTATCGGATTCTAGAAACATTCGAGGTCGTCCATGGCAACTGCAGAGCGTGAGAAGTTTTATGAGTGTGAAGTAAAGCGTCGCCGAGTACGAGCAGCCGGTGGTTACGAGGCTTTCTGGAAGGTAAAGCTAATCGCCGAAGCATTGGTCGATGAAGACACCGAATTTCGCTGCAAAGATTGCGGCGGGCCGGTAAAACTATTCCGCCGCCGCATCGAGAACGCACCGCCGCCGCACATTGAGCACAAGCTGAAGAGCGACTCGGAATACTGCTCGGCTGGACTGTTTTTTCTAAAGGCAACGGACGGCCGCGAGGCTCGAATGTCTTCTGCACCGGTAAGATGAAGGGTCGGGATCTGCTGCGCCAGATGGAATCGGATGGTTGGTACCTGGCGCGGCAGAAAGGTAGCCACCGTCAAATGAAGCACACGGACAAGTCGCAAACAGTAACTTTACCCGGTCATCCAAGCGACGAGCTCAATCCGAAGACATTGCAGAGTATTCTCAGGCAGGCGGGGTACAAGGCATGATTCGACGCTATCTGGTCGTCTATGAAAACGGCCCAAACAATATGAGCGGGTTCGCGCCAGATGTGCCCGGCTGTGCCAGCACCGGGCATACTCTGGATGAGCTGCGAGTCAATTTGCGCGAGGCTCTTGAGTTTCATCTCGAAGGTTTGGCGGAAGACCATCAGCCACTGCCGGTTGCTACGACTCGCTTGGTGGAAGTGCCCGAAGGTGGTTTTGCAGAGTGGCTTGATGTGGCTTTGCCTGCTATGGCTGCGATGTCTGCTTAGAATAATCAATTTTGCAAGGAAGAGTTATGGCTCAACAAGTTGTCATAGGAACTGACCTGCGTCAGATTGCCTCGGAGGTTCTCGACCGCGCTATGAAGGCGGGCGCCACGGATGCCGAGGCCGTCGCGTATGAGGGCGAAGAGTTCTCCGCGCAGGTGCGACTGGGCCAGGTGGAGATGCTGAAGGAGTCCGGCTCGCGAGCGATCGG
>JAYVZU010000483.1:0-3673 GCA_043783075.1 Rhodanobacteraceae bacterium | reverse complement strand
TGAATCAGAGGTTCAGCTTCTTGAAGATGCTCTCCGGGATGTGCTGGATGATGAACATGATGGGGCCCCACTGGAACGGGACGTAGAGATTGTCGACGCGTTTGTCGATCGCCTTGACGATGGTGGCGGCGGAGACGTTGACGTCGGCCATCTTCTCGGCTCCGGGCATACCGGCGGTCATGGCGGTGCGAGTGGGGCCGGGCTTGATGTTCAGGACCGTGACGCCCTCGCGGTCGATCCGATTGCGCAACCCACCGAGAAACGCCGAGAGGCCAGCTTTCGACGAGCCATAGACGTAGTTCGACTTGCGCCCACGGTCTCCGGCGACGGAGGTGATGACGGCGAGGACGCCGGACTTGCGCTGCACGCAGTAGTTCGCCAGCCACGTCAGCAGCGATACGGGTGAGACGAAGTTGGTGTGCAGGACCTGGGCGGCGGCGTTGACGTCGAGCTCGCAGGTGGGCTGGTCGCCGAGGACACCGTGGGCGAGGTAGGCGATGTCCATACCGCCCAGGGAGTTGATTCCGTGGGTCAGCAAAGACGCGTGCTGGGAGATGTCGTCCAGGTCGCAGACGGCGATGTCGACGTAGGAGGCGCCGCGGGTTTTGAGGTCGGCGGCTACTGCGGCAAGCTTGTCGGCGTTGCGCGCGACGAGGAACAAGCTTGCGCCCTGTGCGGCCCAGATGCGGCAGGTGGCTTCGGCGATGCCAGAGGTTGCACCGAGGACGAGGATCTTCTTGTAGCTGGCTGGTTGCTGGATTGCGGGTGAGGTGCTCATTGTGCGGGGGTCTCTCCGGTGACGCGCTCCCAGAAGCTGGAGGTGATGGCGGGATCGCGGAAGCGGGCCAGGTACTCCCACTGGGGGTAAAAGTGTTGGAATTGGGCGCTTGTCATTGCCGCATCCTTGGCAGGATAGAGGCGGCCGCCGAACTCGCGGGTCATGTCGGCCAGTCGCTCGAACAGGGGGAAGGTCTTACCTGCTTTGATGGGGAAATCCAGGGCCAAGGTGATGCCGGGTTGCGGGAAGCTGAGCAGGCCGGGCGATGGGACGTCGCCGAAGACCTTTAGAACCGCCAGAAAGCTGGCGAGGCCGGACTTAGCGACTTCCTTCAGGATGGCGATCGTAGCTTCGCGACCGTACTCCCAAGGGATGGCGTACTGGAACTGCAGCAGGCCAGATTTGCCGTACATCCTGTTCCAGTGGAGGACCTTGTCCAGCGGATAGAAGAATGGCTCGTAGTCTTGAACGGACTTGACGTGGGGGTGCATCTGCTTGTGGAAGAAGGCGGTGTTGAAGAGGGAGACGCTGAGGTGATTGAGCGCGAATCCGGGAGCGTCGAAGGGGAAAACGAGCTTGGGCTCGGGCGATGGGACGAGTTCACCCGGGACTTTGCTGTGGTCGCCGAGCATGTAGACGCCGCGCGCGAAGTTCTTGCCGGTGGAGGCGCAGTCGATCCAGGAGACGGTGTATTCGACGTGTTTGTACTGGTCTGCGAGGTCTAAGAACTCGTCGACACCGTGGTACTGAATGCCCTCGTAGTCGATGCCACGGGAGATGATTGGCTTCATCCGGAGCGACGCCCAGGTAATAAGACCCGTGAGGCCGAGGCCGCCAATGGTGGCGGAGTACCAGTCGGGATCCTGCGTGGGCGAGCAGATGCGCTTCGAGCCGTCGGACCTGACGAGCTCGAATTGGGTGATGTGATTACCGAAGGTTCCGCCGACGTGGTGGTTTTTGCCGTGGATGTCGTTCGCGATGGCTCCGCCGAGTGTGACGTACTTGGTGCCGGGGGTGACGGGCAGGAAAAAGCCGCGCGGAACGGCGAAGTCGAGTATCTGGGCGAGCGTCATTCCCGCTTCGGCGGTGAGGATGCCGGAGATGGGGTCGAACGAGATGAGGCGGTCCATCGCGGTGGTGACGACGAGGTTGCCGTTCTCGAGCAGGCAGGAATCGCCGTAACTTCGGCCCATTCCGACGGGGAGGAAACCATTGTGCAGGCCGGCGATGTTGGCCGGAAACTCCTGCTGCCAGTGCAGGGGGACGAGATGGGCCCGATATTTTGGATAGCGGCCCCAGCTCTCGAAGGAGTCGTCCAGTGGACCAAGGTCGCTGCCGCTGCGTCCGGCCGGTCTGGCGGCGGAGTTGGCTTCGGGTTGTGTTTCGGCTGACAGCATAGCTTTTAGGATACCGTTTGAAATGCTGAGTCTAACGGAACGGGATTGATTCGTTGGGACAGATTCACAATTTTTCCGGAA
Organism: Rhodanobacteraceae bacterium; assembly: GCA_043783075.1. GTDB lineage: Bacteria > Acidobacteriota > Terriglobia > Terriglobales > Acidobacteriaceae > Edaphobacter. The sequence goes on along the minus strand of JAYVZU010000483.1, from coordinate 1,417 downwards.
CGAGTCAGACAATCAGGCTGCATCTCATCTTGGAGATACCAAATTTGGCGCTGGAAGGACTGCGATGATCCGACGGGATAACAACGAGGAAGATAGCGGGTTGGGATCGACCTGGATCCTGGTCGGGCTGCTGGTGGCGATAGTGGCCATCGCAGGCGGGTACGAAGTTCTGCATGGCGGGCGCAGACTTCCGCTGTTTCAGGGCTCGTCTGATGCTGCTGCGACTCGCGGTGAACCGGGGCGAGCCAAGCCTGCGCCGGGAATTCCTTTTGGGGCTAAGGCTGCGGTGGCTCCGCCGCCGGCAGTTGCGCCGCTGCCGCCGGATAGCAGCGCGGCCCCGGCGTCGATCGTAGAGACAGCCACTGCAGGGGTGCCAGCGGTGGTGGTGAGGGCTAAGGACACGGAGGGTGTGTACACCGCGAAGCACCAGAAGAGCTTTGGGCGAGGGTGCGAGGGTCGGCTGGAGCTATCGGTCCGTGGTGTGGATTTCGCTTGTGCGACTGGTTCCGAGGCTCCATTGCACTTTAACGTGGCGGAGATAAAGGGCGCGCACGGCAATGGAATAGAGCTGAAATCCGGCGAAAAGTACCACTTCGAACTGCAACGGGGCAAGAGCGAGGAGCAGGAGCTGTTTCGGAATTGGGCATTCACGCACATTCCGGGGGCCTACGCGAAGGCTTCGAATTAGGCCCGAGCAACGCAAAGGGCGCGACCGAAGTCACGCCCTTTGGGATGATCCTTTGAAGAACTAGGCTGCTGCGTGTGCGGCTGCTGCCTTCAGACGGGCATCCTTGGCTACGGTAACGAGCGCGGCGAAGCCGGCTGCGTCATTGGCGGCGATGTCGGCGAGAATTTTGCGATCCAGCGTGTTGCCGGCGAGCTTTAGGCCGTTGATGAAGGTGCTGTAGCTCATGCCATTCCGCAGAGCGCCTGCGCCGATACGGACGATCCAGAGCGAGCGATACTGGCGCTTCTTCTGTTTACGTCCGGTATAGGCAAACTTGAGTCCGCGCTCGACGGCTTCCTGAGCAGCCTGATAGAGCTTGGATTTGGTGAGGAAGTAACCGGATGCGCGCTTGAGAATTTTGCGGCGGCGGTCTGCGCGTTTTGTACTACGTTTTACACGAGGCATCGTAATTTCCTTTTTGCGTCATTCGTTGGGCGGCTGGTGGATAGGGTTCCACTTCACTCGCTTGTTTCAGGTTCAGATCTCGATGGAGTTCGCGATTGCTGGTCCAGAGGGCTTGTACGCTTTGCGCCCTGCTTGATTTGAACAACGCACCTGAGCCGGTGAGGACTTAGGCGTAGGGCAACATCTTCACGCGTACGGCAACATACGCGACACGTTGTAGTGGTCCGCGTCAGAGACGAGCCCGGATTTACCGAGACGGCTCTTGGTCGCGTTGTTCTTCGACGT
>JAYVZU010000482.1:0-3676 GCA_043783075.1 Rhodanobacteraceae bacterium | reverse complement strand
CGGCGAGCCGTTGCAGGATCATGCGACAACCCCATCCGCCGCACAAGCTGCCACATCGATAACTCCATCGCGCATGACAGCGTGAAAAAACTTCGCCTGTTTGTCCTTGGCGTTCGAGAAGTCAATGTCATGCAGCATCCAGCCCAGATCGCGTTCTCCGGACAGGCTACGGTCGACGTTGGGTATCGTGCATTCGCCTTCGAGTAACTCGAAATCCGCCGCGAACTCGCGGCAGCCGAAGTAAGGCCGCGTGAAACAACTACCTTTGCGTGCGCGGCGGTTGAATTGGTCCAAATGTTTGGCTATGTTATCCGGGCCGCTGAGAATCTCGATATGCGCCTCAATGATGTAGCCGACATCACGCAACATAAGCGTGGCGCGCTGCTGTCGATTGTCCCCATCATCCACATAGAATGCCAGGTTGCCCACGCCGTCTTTCATGGCCTTGGCCGCACCTGCGCCGATCTTATCCTTCACCTCGTTGCGTCGAACCGAAGTGAACCGTATCGGCTTGAGTACCGTGATGCTGTCGATATGCCAGCGAATCTCCGGCTTCCAGTAGATCGCCTCGATGACACCGCGCGCTGCGGAGGGCGTCATCACGTCATAGCTGACGCGCTCGACCTTCATTTCCGGACGCGTAAAACACGCCCACTCACCCCAGCAGTGCAGCTTGATACCGAAAGCCATGGATCACTCCTAAACACCCCAAAGCGACTCATCCAAAGTCGTCGCCTCCGGATTCAATCCTTTTTCTCTGCGATAAAGCGAACGATTGAGAAGAATCCACACACCAGATTCATGTTCCACCACAAAGCCACGCTGCTGCATCTGCTGGACACCCTGCTTGCGCACGGAAACCAGATACGGCTGCAACTCGCGATGTGGGAGGAACGGAACCTGATTACGGGCAAGCTTATCCCAGGCGGGATTATCCACACCTATCTCTTTACTGTAAGGAACCAAGACGGGTAACTGCTCGTCGCGGATGATGCGATATGCCGCAGCCATCTCACGGAATTGAAAGAGTAGACGTTTGTTGGAATGGTCCACTGACATCGTTTTCATCACTCCGCACTTATCCCATTCAGACTTCTTTGTCCAATAGAAGAGCCTGAAGTAGGCTTCGACGGCTACGGGGTCGAGCGGGTCAGGATACTGAGACGCGAGTTCGTTGGCAGTGTCCGCAGCGGAACGCAAAAGGCCGACGGGCGGCCTTTCCTCCGCTTCGAATACATAGGTGAACCCCATGGGCAACTTCCCCTCGCGGTTGCACCGGCCCGCAGCCTGCGCGATGGAGTCGAAGCCAGCTTCTGCCCGGAACACAGCTGGGAAGTCTAGATCGACGCCCGCCTCAACCAATTGCGTGCTGACCACGCGGCATGGCCTGCCGTCAGTAAGACGCTCTCGAATCGCCTGCAACACATTACGCCGATGTTCGCCGCACATCCACGTGCTCAGGTGGAAACTGGCGGCAGTCTCTGAGCTTTCAACCACCTTGTCGTACAGACGCGAGGCATGTTTTTTCGTATTCACAATGCAGAGAGCGCTCTGTTCTTGTCTCAGCGATGAGGACAATTGGTCATCTGACTGCTTGCCCAAACGGCGTACCTCCACGCGCCGCAGCGTTTGAAACAGCGACGCAGCGTCTGGAATGATTGGGCGTACTCCCTCGATGCCAAGCTCGAAGTCACTTCGCCGTTCCAGTGCGGGCTGCGTCGCTGTGCAAAGCACGATAGAGCAGCCGTAGTTGAGGACCAACTCCTGTAAGGCAGCAAGAGTCGGCTTTAGTAGTTCAACCGGTATTGTCTGCGCTTCGTCAAGTACGATTACGCTACATGCTAAGTGGTGCAGCTTGCGACATGGAGTTGTCCGATATGCAAACAGGCTTTCCAGGAGCTGAACGTTGGTCGTGACAATCAGTGGAGCGTCCCAGTTTTCGACGCCGAACTGGTTCGAGCGTGTATCGTGCTTCGGTTGTAGATTCGTATGGTGCTCGACCAAAGCCGCTTCCGCCAGCGGACCGAGCGCCTTGCGATAGGCATCGGCAGTCTGCTCGATGATGCTGGTATACGGAATGGCGATTACTACGCGCCGCAGGTTATTGCCATTCTGGAGTGCGTGCTTTAGTGCGAAGGCTAAAGATGACAGGGTCTTACCACCGCCGGTCGGTACGTTCAATGAGAAGAAACCCGGTTCCAGATTGGCGGCTTCGCGACAGTATCCAAGAACAATTGCGCGCTGCCGGTTGACTTCCGTTGGCTCGGTTCCCTTTTGATTCATCATCGCCTGCAAACTGATATCAAGTTGCTCCAATAACGCTGCGAGCGAGGGCCTTCCACTTCCCGACTGCAAGGCCTTTCGTCCTACGGAATTCTCGGGATCACAAAATTCCTCGGTTCTGGTCCTGTCTGCGTCGATAAGGCAGGAAAATAACATGCGGGTGAAAAAGGCCAGTTGGAACGAAACTTCGTCTCGGTTCCTTTTCAGTGACAATGCCGGCATCTGCAAATCGATGTCTGGCGGAGTCACCTTAGGGATGGAATACTTGTCAGGGTTGAGCTTGTGCCGAAGTGTGCTGCGCTGCAATGTATCGTCGGGGGACGTCTCGTCCGGCAAGCCGGTATGATGTCCAGCGATGCAGAACGCCAGAAGCTGCCCTCGAATTCCCTCAATAGTTTCGGTGATAAATCGGGCACCAAAGGTCGAGTGATCGACTCGCTTGCCAGGTCCGTCTTCATTCTCCACGCCTGCTTCGCTTGCCTCATCGCCGGAGTTGTGGAGGTAAGACTGAAAGTCGTCTGAGAGCTTTCCTAAATCATGACAACGACCGAGAACTTCTCCCCAATGCCGCGCTCCAAACGCCTCTGCGAAACTGGCGGCGGATTGAGCGACTTTGTCGAGATGCGAGGAAAGCAGTTCCCAATCGGCAGGAGGCCGACCTACTAGCGTATGAGCATAGTTATGGTCCGATCTATTCCCTTTGAACATGATTCAACCCAGTCTATGCCATTTCCTCGTCAGGCAGTCCTCAAGCCGAGAAGGTGGTGAACATCTTCTTCTGTTCGATTGCTGAGGCGCTTGCTAAGGGAGAGAAGGTAATCCTACCGATTGGCACGTTCGAGGTGTTGGAGCGGAAGCGGCCCCGCTTCGCGGCTGGTTCATGAATCGAGTCAGAGTGACGAACAAGCAGCGAAGATGCATCCAGTTCACGCCGGCGGAGGAGAGCCTGGAGTAGGGACCGTGCCGGGAAGCAAGAGTCTTTGGGGGTGGTGGGTAGATGGTTCCATATCCCCGTTCGGCGGGAATCAATCAGCTGTCATCCATGCTTCGGAGTGATTCAACTGACGCGGCAAAGAACAGCCTGCAGTCAGGGTCCTGTACGGGCTCAAACAGGACCTTCCGGCGTGCCCCTCTGCACCGCTAATCGCTCAAACCGGGGGGCATGACTTTTTCAGGATCGTGACTTTCGGTCTGTTCTCCTATACTAGGGTGGGTCAAAAGTGCTGTTTTGGGTGCGGCACTGTCCTGTAAGTCCCAATGCTTTTTCTGAAACGGCTTAAGGAGCCTCTGCGTGGGCGGTTGATTTGTTGACCACTTCGATTCCTCGCTGGAGGTGTAACTGTTGAGCTGATTTGGGCGGATTTTGAGGTTTCTTTCGAGCGCTGGAGGCTGG
>JAYVZU010000481.1:0-3710 GCA_043783075.1 Rhodanobacteraceae bacterium | reverse complement strand
TGAGTGAATCGGAGATGCAAGCGGAGCTGGAACGCCTTCGGGCAGAGAATGCCCAGCTCAAGAACAAAGACAAGGGCGGTCTTACGCTCAAGGTGAGCGAGAAAGGCGGTCTTTCCCTGTACGGTATGGGCCGGTTTCCGGTGACGCTCTATAAAGAGCAGTGGCTCCGCATCCTGGGTAGCGCAGCGGAGATAGAGGCGTTCATCCGTGAAAACGACTCGAAGTTGAAGGCCAAGGAGTAGGGAATTGAAGCACACCGTTCAACGCGGTCTGTGTTGTCCATGTGGGCGGCCCGGTATCGTTGCGTTCGGATTGTGTCCAACCTGCTATTCGCTCAAGCGTCAAGATCAGGAATACTTCGGCGGTCTGCGAGAGCAAGTTCTCGAACGGGATGAGTACCGATGCCGCGTCTGCGAGGCCCCCGGTCGCGATAAGAGGTCGATCACTGTCCATCACCGCGTTCCTGGCAAGTCGGTGCTGAACTTGATGATCTCGCTCTGTCCTGGCTGTCATGCGAAGGTCCATCGGACCAAGGCCGTGCTTTCGCAGATGCCACCGCTGTTGCTGGAGCTGTGGCGGGAGCAGCATCCCGAAGGGCATGAGCAGACGGTCTTGGACTTTAGCAGAGCCGGGGTTGCTGGTTGAGCAGGGAAATTGTCGCGGCAGTGCCGCGACAATTATCGTGGACACACAACCTCACTCATCTTCCTTGGGCAGAGCAAACGGCCCGAGGACCGCGATTTTTATCTGCGAATGGCGATACGGGAGCGGTGGTCGAGCCGCCAGTCACAGAAAAGAGTCAATGCTGGTGTAACGAACTGCGCCCCTCGGCTCCTAACAGTTGAGAGTCACTCTCGCACGCCAACAGATGGCGTAACAAAAACAGGAGAACGACATGCAAACTACAGAAACCTTGATCCGTGAAAACCCAGACCTCATAACGGCCAGCTGGGGCGATGACGCGCCGCGCGGCGGCAAAATCGTCATGGGCCGCATTATGAAAGAGAAGGCAACCGTGCCTCTCTTCTTCGCTCAAACGTTGATTCAATCCCTGCGTGACGTCGGATACGACCACACCACGTCGGCTCTATGTGAGCAGGTGGACAACTCGATTCAGGCCGGCGCAAACGAAATTCGCGTCTTCTTCAAGCAGACCGGAAAGAGGGGGAGCTACCAGATCGATGTCGCTGTCTACGATAACGGCCAAGGAATGTCCCCGTCGGTTCTCAAAGTCGCTACCGCATTTGGCGGATCGATGAACTTTGGCAACCGCAATGGCATCGCCCGGTTCGGCATGGGGATGAAGACGGCTGCCCTGAGCATGAGCCCAGTCATGGAGCTTTACTCGTGGCAGGAAAGTAAGGCGATCTACAACATGACGCTCGATATCGATGCGATCGGCCGTGAGCGGGCGAATCTTGTCGAGCTGCCCGACGCAGGGATGATGTCGGAACTGCCTAGCGAAGTCTCTTCATTCTTTACAGGGTCGTTGTCCTACCCGACAGACCGGTCAGAGCAGACCATTGTGGCTCCCGAGGGCACGGATCTCTATGACCAGCTCGGCCCATCGGGAACCATCGTCTATATGCCGGTTTGCGATCGGCTCACGTACGCAACCGCTAAACCGCTGGTCGATCATGCGGTGAAGGAAATGGCCCGCGTCTATCGCCGGCAAATCGCTGGCGGATTGAACCTCTATATCAACAACCGTCTCGTGGAAGCATTTGATCCCACGTATTCGATGCCAAACGCAAGACATGCTCAGTACCTCGAAAATGAGGCCAAACAAAGCAACCTGATCGTTGCTAGGGTCGTGGAAATACCTGTCCGGGAAAACTCTGCGGAAAAGGCACCTATTACGATCAAGCTGTTCCGCCTTCCGATAGAGGATTGGTCGAACCTGCCTCGCAAGACTCTGCGTAACAATCTGCGCGTCTTCGACAATCTGACTGTTTCGATCCTTCGGAATGACAGGGAAGTGTATGCCGGGAGCATGCCGAAGATCACAACGCGCCATAGCGTAACCAACTGGTACCGGGTGCAAATCGACTTTCCGGGCAAGCTGGATGAAGCTTTTGGCGTGGCATCGAATAAGCAAGGCGTCCGCCTGAAAGGCTATGTCGAGGATGCCATCAAGGAAGCAATCGGCGATGACATCACCAATATCAACGCCGAGATCAAGCGCTTCCAGGGGTTACAAGCGGCAGCGCGGATTCCAGCAAAGCCCAGTACTAGCGAGGCGAGGGCTTCCGAGGCGGATGCGTACCAGTCGAATTCCCTGGTCGAGGTTTCCGCTGACGAGCAAGCCCAGCTCGACGCCAATCTTCGAGGGCTCGCTCTAACGTTGAAGCGGGATGGTGAAACTGAAGATGAAGCTTTCGAGCGCGTCCGCGATTCGAAGTACATCATCACCATGACGCACGACACATACTGGCCTTTTTACGATGTGGCGCATCGTTTCGGCCGGGTGATCCTGACCATCAACACTGCTCATCCGTTCTTCACTACCCTGTACGAGCCGTTGACGAAGCTGATGGCCCCTGACTCTTCCGAAGACGAAGAAGATATGCCTATCGCCTCCGCCGAACAGCATGGGCCGATCCTAGCTCTAGACTTGCTACTTCTATCGTTGGCTAGAACTCAAAGCCGGCTGGGAAGTACAGGAGATGAAGCCCACAAACTCCTCGATAATCTCCGGCGCGAGTGGTCGGATACATATCGAAAGATGAGCTAAGTAGATTCTTCTTTACTTAGTGGCTGCTGAGCGTTCTACTTACATAGTCTGCCAAACGGCAACCGGACTGCTCCGGTCAGGCACAGCGTCCTGACCGGAGATCCCCGGCCCTCCCAAAGCAGATTTAGCGTTTCCGATGTCCGCAAGCCATAGCGGTTTGCACAGAAAAGAGGACTTCTATATGCAGGACGACCTTTCGTCTTTTTGGGCCGAATACGAGCGTATTCAGGCCAGCGCCGATCGCAATACAACGATTGATAGTTATAGCTGGGGCGTCGAGGCGAAGCTGAATCGGCTTCTCCAAAACCCATGTGTGTTTGCGCCAGCAGACGCGATTCAGCTAAAGCAGGTCGCATCGAGCGCAGCGAGACGCGAACGCTCTAGAAACCAGCAGCTGATCATATATCAGGCCGACATCGCCAGCGAGCCAGCCGATCCGATGGCCCGGCTGATCGCTCGGGATTCGCTCCGACGAATTGAAACGAAGATAAAGCCTTCTCAATGGAAAGCTTTTGCGGCCCTAGATGCAGGGTTCGATTATTCCGAGATAAGCATGCAGCTTAGTATTTCAGCCGGCGCGGCCCGGACCCAGACATTTCGGCTACGCCAACAACTCTCTGCTTTTCATCCGGCTGCTTAGCTTTGGCTTTGCCGTCTCGTCGTTCATTCCAACCTGATTCAGTCGAGAGATCAATCATGGCAAGCGCAACCCCAGGCGATGAGTTCAAGCCAGGCGAAAAAGTGGCCCGTTCGGGAATTTATAAGGTAGTTCACGACACGGCCCATGTGTCCCCGCATGAGGTCACATGCGTGTTCGGTAAGGTTTTTCCACCTTGCCGTGGGTGAGCTTGCCCTCAGAACTCGTCGCTCATAGGCGTACTGGTTTTGGACTTTCGTCGGGTTGCGGTTGAACCTTCGCGTTCATGCTGCGCGGGCCATTTGGTGAGCGATTGCTTCTTGCTCGAACTGAGCTGGG
>JAYVZU010000480.1:0-3713 GCA_043783075.1 Rhodanobacteraceae bacterium | reverse complement strand
ATCCCCAGAGGTCAACGACAACTGCAACCGAATCCCACGTCCCATCCTTCCACTTCATCCCAAAATTACACCAGACGCCAGTATCGAGATAGAGTACAACTCTACAGGGTCACGGTACTAGATGAGGCAATTCCTGCGACCATCAAAGCACTTCCGAGTACGATTGCATTTTTATCCAGGAAGTTACCTGCTGCACTCGCCGCCTTACCGATTCCATTTGAGACCTTGTCAAAGGCTGCTGCGGCCTTGGGATGAGTCGCTATGTAGTGGGCAGCCGGAGCAATAAGTTCGCAGACCGGCCAACAGTGTCCATCGGCGTCCGCGTTCGAAAGAGGATTGTTGCCCTCATAGCCATAAAGATTCAGTGACTGAGGATTAGCCATAACAGAGTACGGCACGGCCTCCGGCCTATCGGCCCAATCCGGGCTCATCCAGCGACCCATATTACTGGCGTAGTACCTGGCCCCGAAGTAGTCGAGTCCAGTTTCCGCATCTCGTTCTTTGCCGGCGAACTTGTAGTGGTTCGCCGTCACCTGTGTGTCGAGTTCCCCGCCATACGGCGCGAACTGTCCCTGCCACACCGGCCACCCGCCCGCAGCAAACTCCATCTGCGCCGTCCCCAGGTGGTCGCCGAGGTAGAAGTGTGCGTTCAGTCCTCCGGAAGAAGTTGGGTCGTTGTTCAGCGGAACCGTCTCGGACGTTATCGAATACCCTTGCACCCCCTGATCGCCCCACTGCCCCCAACCACCCGCCGCCTGACCGTTGTAGAGCGTTACTGTCGAACCGTCGGGCTGGATGAAAGTAATGTCCGCCATATAGATATTCCACGGATCGACCCCGGCAGCACCGTCGGTTCCCAATCCAATCTGTACCGGGGATTGCCCATTGAAGGCGCTCAGGTCGACAACCCGTTGGACCCATTGACCTTGCGTTGTCATGCTGTTCATCGACTGGCCATTCTGGTCCGGAACACCCAAATCCAGGTGAAGCCCCGTGTTGGTTATCATGAAGATTCCACCTCCGGGGCTCGCTGCGCCACTTTGGTACTGACGCCAAGCTAGTTTGGTGCCTTGCTGAAACGTCAAGGCCTGAGGGACCGCTGGAAACCAGAACCACCGATAGGGTCCGCCGCAACTCGCACAGTTGTTGCCGGAGAGATGCAGGCGGGTGTCCGCCGAGCTTACACGCGCAATCCTCTCGCCGTTCGCGTAGATGTAGTCCGCTGTCCCCCCGGTCTGATCCACTTCGGTCAGCGTCTGCCCATTGAAATCCACATATACCGTAAAGGTTCCATCGGCGTTCAGCTTGACGGCCCGCGAACCGTCCGCCCCATAGATGTAACTCACAAACGGGCTGCTGCTGCTTAAGGTGTTAATGGTGCTGATCCGACTCTCGGCGTCGTAGTTGTACAGCATGGTCGCCTGGTTCGTATCTGTGCCGCATCGTTGATTCCCGGCAGCATCGAAGGGGTGCAGATTCGAAGGCAATGTCGCAGCGCACGGCAGGTTGCTGACACGATTGGTCGCCGCGTCAAACGTGGTAACCGCCGCCCCATTCACAACCTGTGTCATGTTGCCAAATGAATCGAGCTGGTACGCCTGACTGACAACTCCTCCCAACGAAAAGCTGCGAATCCGATTCAGCGGATCGTAGGTGAAGGCCTGATACCGTACGGGATTCAGCGTATCTGCAATGCCGTAAACATTCCCGTTACTCCCCACGGTGGACCCATCAGGGCTTGCATAACTGTAGGTGTGTAAGAGGAAGTTCCCACCGTTGAATGGTGCAAATGAGTTCGACGCCGCCATACTCTGCACTTGCAGTCGACTATTCTTGCCAATGGTCTCGACAACCCCGTTTCCATACGTAATGGTGCTCGGCGAACCGTCGGGGAAGTAGTAGGTACCCTGGAGATAACTTTGCGACGCAGCAGTTCCATTGGTATCAACTGACCTGGACGTCGAGAGACGCCCCACAGCATCAAACGTCTGCTTGATGTGACGTCCATCGGGATACGTCAGGTCTGTCATGTTTCCGATTAGATCGTACTTTGCGGCAATCGTACTCCCGTACCACCCACCATTGCCCGGATAGTTATAACCCGTCTGGAGATTTATTCTCCCCATCACATCGTAGGAAAATACCTTACCAACATTGACGCGATTTTCGGCATCCGATAGTTTGCCTATCGCATTCAACGAAGTCACACCAACCGACGACGCGGGATTACCGTCCCACCTGTAACCATCGTAAGCAAAGGAAGACGGATACGTTCCGTCTGAATAGCTCTTGTTCAGCAAGCGACTCAGAGCGTCGTAGGAATAGCTCGTCACAACTCCGCGAGCGTCAGCTTTCGCCACAAGATTTGAATTGGCGTCGTAACCTGGAGTGCAATTCGTACTCCACGGAAACGTTGTTGTATTCAGGTTCGGGGTCTGACCGCTAGGTACTGAGCCATAGCAGATCGTGCCGGTCTCCGGGTTTTTTGAAGCAACCAGCCTTGACAACATATCGTATGTAAACGAACGGACTCGCGGCGCTTCCGTCGGCCCTCCGGCTTGGCTAACAGACTTCAGATTGCCAAGTGTGTCGTATACATATGATGTGCTCAACCCACCCGGTTCAATTACGCTGGTCAATCTGCCCAAAGAATCGCTCTTTTGTTGCCAGGAACTCTGATGTTCGTCGATGAACGTCGTTGTACTGCCGTTGTAGATCCATCGTTGATAGCTACTGCCAGCGACACATGGTCCGTTTGCAGTTCCATTGTCCGGTTGACATTGCCTGACCTTCCGACCCAACCCGTCATACGCATACGAGGTGTAGCCAAAGGCTGGATCGCCAGAACCGCGATAGGGATTTGATACAGCCCCGACCCGCCCACTTCGATCGTAGCTGATGTTTGTATAGACAGTTCCTTGAGGGTCAGAATTGCTTTGAGTCTGAGTAGGTCGACCAAAGCCGTCATACAGATGAGTCTCAACAATCGACCCACCAGCGGACCCCTTGGTTGTCGTAACTGTCACCTTTGGAGGCGAGGAAACGCCATCATAACTCACCTGCACAGCTCCACCGTCTGGGTAAAGCGTTGACGTCAACCGGCCCATAGAATCGTGAAAATGATAGGTCGTATGGCTTGAATCTGTCGCTGATGTCGCATTTTCATCGGTTGAAGAGATAAGATTTCCATTATTCGCATCGTATGAGTAATAACTCACATGATGAACTCCACCGGTCATGCTCTGGGTGATTGAGGCTGGGTACAAGCCTGTTGAATCGTAGGCCACGCTGACGTGGTTGCCAGGTCTACCTGCATTAATATTCGCATCAAAGGTATCTGTGGCTATTCCTTGGTTGTTGTATACCGCCGTGGTTTTTACGACGGTGCCTGTGGAATCCACCACTACCGAGTTGACGTTCTGTTTCCATAGATGCCCTGTGGACTTCCGTTATTCTCGTCATATCCATAAGTGACTTGCGAAGCCACTACATTGTTTCCATCCGAGATGGTAACTGATGACGGAAGTGTTAGGGAGACTCTGCACAAGTTCTGCGTCCACAGCCTGATTGATTAGTCTGAAGTTCAGGGGTGGATTGCGATGAAGCAGCGTAGTTTGGCGTGTCAGGGGATGTTTGAGAAGTATGGCCGTAAGTCTCGCCGGGAGTTGTTTTTGGATGAGATGGAGCGAATCGTTCCGTGGTCTGCGATGGCG
>JAYVZU010000479.1:0-3713 GCA_043783075.1 Rhodanobacteraceae bacterium | reverse complement strand
TGGCAGCTTGCAGAGCGGCTTCGGGGCCGGCAAGACCGCCACCAATGACGCGGATGATTTTCATATTTCTAGGGTAAATGCAACAGCAAGTGCGCCCTAATGCCGGGCGGGCAGTGCTTCGCACCGTTGTCGACGCTTCGCGTGTCAGTTATTTGTGGAGCCGTTTGCCGAAAACGATGCCCACCGTTGTGCCGATGCTGGCGGAGTTATTGCTGACACCGAAGCGAACGCCGCCATCGAGTCCAAACGAGTCACCAAACGGATGGTAGAAACCGGCGAAGACGTACGTCCCCGGAGGCGTATTCGATTGGGAGACATTCTGTGCAAAAACTTCAGTGTAGAGGCGCGTCGTCTTGGTGACGTGGTAGCTGATCGCGATCGACTGCTGACCGCCGTAGCTGCATCCGTTGTCGGTCTGGCAGTCTGACTGGACGATCGAGCCGTTGACCATGACATCAAAATCGCCGTCTTTGCCGTAATGGTGGTTCAGCAGGACGATCGCCTGCTGGCCGTATCCCTGGAGCGCAGTCTGCGAAGCTGTCGGAAGCTGAGCCTCATACTGAAACGCCAAACCAGGGGCCGGACGGTGATAGTCCTCTTTGTACAAGACGACTTTGCCACCAAGTTGAATGGTGCCAACGCCGTTGACGACTTCCGCATCCTGTTGCTGGTGGTTGAAGGCGGACCAACCGAAGTCCACGCGGAGTTTCTTGAGGGGTGCGTATGTGATGAAGGTGTCGACTGTCTGCTGATTTCCCGGCACACGCTGCGGATACGCGTCGTAGCCAGCCTCAACCTGCAAGACTCCTGCCCCCTGAATCGCGGCGGAGTTTGCGATCGTCGGGCGCGTCGGATTAAGGTCGATTTCCTGGGCGGCGACTTGCGACAGCGGCAGCAAGGCGAGCACGAGGGCGTAGGAATAATTAGTCACATCCAACTTGGATGCAGCCGGACGGCGGAATCTAAAGAAAATTCAATAGCAAGTGCGTCCTAATGCCGGACGGGCGCTGCTTCGCACAGTCTTGGACGCTAGGTGTTCTTTGCGAGGACTACCAATGCTTCGTCAGCTACGCGCATGATGCGCCACTCGGCCTGCATCTTTGCGCCTTGCGAGTGGTAGAAGTCGATGGCGGGTTGGTTCCAGTCGAGCACGTCCCACTCCAGGCGAGGGCATTCCTCGGCGATGGCGACTTGGGCGACGTGCTGTAGGAGAGCTTTGCCGATTCCCTGCCCTCGAAATGTAGGGGAGACATAGAGGTCTTCCAGACGGATGCCGTGGTGGCCGCGCCAGGTGCTGTAGCTGGTGAAGAAGAGTGCAAATCCGGCGGGGGTGCCGTCCTGCTCGGCCATAACAGCTCGGAAGTAGGGCGTCGGGCCGAATCCGTCGCGCAGCAGGTCGGCCTCGGTGGCAAGGACCGCGTCGGGTTCGCGCTCGTAGAGCGCTAGATCGCGGATGAAAGCAAGGATCTGTGGGACGTCGGATTCAGTGGCGGGGCGGATTTCGAGGGGCATGATGTGAATTTGATTGTAGTGGGATACCCCCGGGAAAGGTCGCCCGAGGCGATGCCCACCCTCTTCCCTAAAACCTACTTCTTCGGCACAGATGGACGAGCCGCCAGCCATTTGTCAAACGGGATGGTGAAGGCGAAGAGTTCGACCTTCGCGCCCTTGTCGTCTGTGGTCTGGATCATCTTGACATACAGTTCGGCGTGTTTCATCACGGGGTCGTCGATGCCGCGGGTGTCGTAGAAAACGTAGCCAGCGCGGGTGCTGTGTGGCGGGACGGTGGTCGAGGTGAAGCCGAAGTCGGTGGCGTCGTTGATGATCTTCTGGTCTACGGGCTGGTGGTGAATCGTGATGGGGATGATCGGGAGCTTGGTGCCGGCGGCGTCTTTTCCCTTGAACAGGCGGCGGTTGAGGTCGTCATCGGTGGCGGCGGCGACTTTCGGGCCTTCTGCCGGGAAGAACTGGATGCGGACCTCGTCGAGCTCCAGCGGCTGGTCGCGGTCGTTGGTGATGATGACGCGGACCGCCAGAAAGCCGTGCGAGCTGTACGGCAGGCGGAAGAACTTGCAGTCGTCGTCGCGGTCGCAGGGGTCGGCGGCGATGGTGACTTTCTCCTGCGGATGCGGGTCGTTGGCGGGGTACTCGGCGGCCGGCTGGACGGGCGGCGCGGGGCGCGGCTTGTCGGACGCCAGGGCGGCGAGGGGTATCGCGAGGAGGGCGACGAGGATTAGTAAGAGTTTCCGCAGCGGTGACATGGTTCTCTTGATTATCATCGGGGTTGGTCCGAAGGTACACCATTAGGACGATTGAGCGAGGCGGCGGGAAGCGATGTTCATGGTTTTGTATAGCTTGCTGCTGACGATCGGCCTGATTGTGAGTGCGCCGTGGTGGCTCTGGCGGATGGCGACGAGTGGTCGCTACCGTGAGGGTCTGCGGGAGCGGCTGGGATTTGTACCGGCTGCGTTGCGCGTGGCGGTGGCTGGAAAGAAGACGGTTTGGGTCCACGCTGTGTCTGTCGGCGAGGTGCTGGCGGCCGAGCGGCTGATCGCGGAGCTTCGTCAGGAGTTAGGCCAGGGCTGGGTCATTGCGGTCTCGACGACAACGGATACGGGGCAGAAGATTGCGCGGGAACGGCTGGTTGGGTCTCCGGTTTTTTACTACCCGCTGGATTTTGCGTTTGCGGTGCGGGCGTGGCTGCGGGTGTTGCAACCGTCGCTGTTTGTGCTGGTGGAGAGCGAGTTCTGGCCCCGGATGCTGGTGGAGTGTGAGCGCAGCGGCGTTCCGGTGGCGGTGGTCAATGCGCGGGTTTCGGATCGGAGCTTTCCGCGGTATATGCGGCTGCGGCGGTTGTGGAAGCCTTTGCTGGGGAAGGTCTCGTTATTTCTGGCGCAAGGGGAGGAGAGCGCGGAGAGGTTGCGGGCGATTGGGGCTCCGGTGGAGAGAGTTCGGGTTAGTGGGAATTTGAAGTATGATTTGCCGCCTGTCGCAGATAATGCGATGGCTCGGCGGATCAAGGAACAACGAGGCGCTTCCCGCGTGATCGTCGCGGGCAGCACGCATGATGGAGAAGAAGCGATGCTGTTGGAGGCGTGGCCGCAGATACTGCGCGGGGGGCCTGACTTCGTATTGATCCTAGCTCCCAGACATCCCGAACGTTTTGAAAAAGTGTGGGCAGAGATTCAGAAGACCGGCTTTAGGTCAGGTCGTTGTAGTCGGCTGATGGCGGGGGATTTTGAGCTTGAGGGCGGCATGATCCTTTTACTGGATACGATCGGCGACCTTGCGGCTGTGTACTCGGCCGCGACGGTGGCATTCATCGGCGGAAGCCTGGTATCTAAAGGAGGACATAATCCATTGGAGGCCGCTAGGTTTGGTAAACCGATTGTGATGGGTAAGTCTTATGAGAATTTCCGAGAGATCGTCAAGGGAATGGGACTTATTCGTCTAATCGAAGAGAAATATCTTGGGGAAGCACTCATTTCGAGCTCCCGCCACGGACAGAGCCACGGGCGGCGTGGCCGTGAGTATTTTGAAGCACAGGCAGGAGCGACAGCGCGGACTGTTGCGGCTTTGGTCTTGCTGATCGGAGGCAAAGCTTGAAACGGCCCTTGCTGCTTCCGTTGGTGCCACTCTATTGGTTGGGGGTGCAGGGGAAGAATGCGCTCTATGACCTGGGCTGGCTGCGGGTGCGGAGGCTTGGGTGGCCG
>JAYVZU010000478.1:0-3721 GCA_043783075.1 Rhodanobacteraceae bacterium | reverse complement strand
GGCAAGACCACACTCGGCAAAGATGGCAAGCCGATTGCGACTCCTGCACCGGAGGCCAGCGTTCTCCGCATGACGCTCGAGGGAGCCAACCCGACGGCAACTGCGACGCCGCAAAATCCCCTCCCCGGAACCTCTAACTACCTTCTTGGCAACAACGCGAAGAACTGGGCTACCGACGTACCAACCTTCGAGAAAGTAAACTTCAACGCCGTCTATCCGGGGATCGATCTGGTCTACTACGGCAACCAGCGCCAGCTCGAATATGACTTCGTCGTCGCGCCCAATGCTGATCCCAAAAAGATTGCACTCAACTTCACCGGTGCGACTCCGCGGCTCGACGCCAACGGTGATCTGCAGTTGGCGAATCCCGGTGGCGAGACGAGCTTCTACAAGCCTGTCGTGTACCAGATGGCCGGCGACACCCGCGTCCTGGTTGACGCCGCTTATGTCATAGCCAAACAAGAGGTTCGTTTCTCGCTCGGGGCCTACGACCACTCCAAGCCGCTTGTTATCGATCCCATCCTGAGCTACGGCACGTTCCTCGGCGGCAGCCTCGACGACCGTGGGTTCGGCGTTCAGGTCGATTCGGCCGGGAACGCTTACCTGATGGGCGATACCGTCTCGCTCAACTTGCCGTTGTTTAATGCATACCAGAGCACGAATCACAACACCAGCAATGGCTGGGTGGTCGACATGAGCAAACTCAACCCAACGGGCACAGCTCTGATCTACTCCACCTTTCTCGGCGACATCGCTGATTCCCATGGCCTTGGCCTTGCAATCGACTCTGCCGGAAACGCCTCCATCGCCGGATACACTGCGGCGGGCGACTATCCGGTAACCGGCGGTGCCTTCCAGACGCAGTGCGGTTCAAACTCCGCCTCCGTCAACAATGTGCTCACACGCGTCAGCGGTTGCGGCCCAAGCTCTGGAACCAGTGCCTTCCTGACGAAGCTTGCTCCTGCGGGCAATGCATTGGTGTACTCCACGTTCCTTGGCGGCAACGGGTTCACAGGTGCCACATCGGTCGCCATCAATGCAGCGGGAGAGGCCTATATCGCAGGCAATACGAACTCCTCCTGCGGTGCAGGGCCATACTACCCGGCCCCATTCGCGAACCACGTTGAAGACTGCTTCCCAGCTTCCGCCAACTCCTACCAAACCATGATCAACGGCGCCTTTGCCCCTGGCGCGCAGATATGGGGCTTCGTCACCAAGTTCTCGGCTAACGGATCATCTTTGCTGTATTCCACGTTATTCGCGGCGCCAAACCACACCGCACCCAGCGGCGGAGCCCTGACCAACATCATCAATGCGGTTGCTGTCGATACCTCCGGCAACGCGTATGCCACCGGCTACGGAGGTTACGGGCTTCCCACCACGCCGAGCGCCTTTAATGTGCCGCCTGCCAACTCCTCCACGGTCTTGCCGCCCTATCCCGCATACGTGGCCAAGTTCAACCCAACGCTCTCCGGTTCGGCGTCGCTGGTGTACAGCACGTTCCTTGGCTCTGCCGTCCAAACGGCGAACGGCTCCAACTATGCCAGCGCCGGGACCAGTATGGTTGCGGATGCCAGCGGCGATGCGATCGTCGCGGGCTACAACAACGTCTGCGGCTTTCCGACGACGGTGGGGGCCTATCAACCCAGCTTTGCGACCTCAGGCAACGGGTCCACGGGCTGCCAGGACGGCTTCGTCACCAAGCTGAACCCGACCGGAACCGGACTGATCTGGTCGACCTTGCTGGGTAGCGGGCGGAACGCCTCCACCACCAACACGACGGCAAACGCCCTCGCTCTTGGCGCGAATGGCAACGTCTATGTTGCCCTGAATGCGGGCGGTGGAACCTTCCCACTGGTACAGCCGTTGCGCTCCGCTGTCAGTGGAGGCTCGGTCATCGCGGAGCTTGATGCCACGGGTAGCAACCTGCTGTTCTCCAGCTACCTCGGCAGTTATGGGACGAGCGGCTACGGCGGCACTGACGTGGCTACTGGGGTAGCTGTCGATCCAGCCGGCAACATGTACATCACCGGCAGAATGGACGCTAACACCCTTACCATTCCCACCACAACCGGCGCTTTGCAGACGACCTACCAAGGCGGATCGTATGACGCCTTCGTCCTGAAGATTGCGCCAACCATCACCAGCGCCACTACACTCACCGTGCCGACCGGAACGGTCACAGCAGGCCAATCGACAGCGTTCTCCGCAACCGTCGCCGGACCTACCGGGATCACCACCGTTCCGACCGGCACCGTTACCTTCTTCTCCGGAAGCACAACGCTTGGCACTGGAATGCTGAATGGATCGGGTGTCGCAACCTACACCGCAACGAGTCTGAACGCGACCACCTATAACCTGACCGCAAGTTACCCCGGCGACACCAACTTCGCTGGCAGCGTTTCGTCGGCCAAGGCACTGGTAGTCAGCCCTGCAACAGCCACGCTCACACTCACTGTGCCAGCTACTGCAGTCGTGGGAGCTTCGGTTGCGCTGGCCGTCACCGTGACAGGTTCAGGCGGCACACCGAGCGGCACGGTCGTCTTCAAGGATGGGGCCACGACCCTCTCCACGGTAACTCTCGCGTCCGGTGCTGCGAGCTTCTCCACCACAGCTCTCGCAGTCGGCGCACACAGCATCACGGCCAGCTACAGTGGCGACAGCATCTTTGGCTTCGCTGTCTCCGCAGCACAAACTTTAACGATCAACGTGGCTCCCGGCGACAGCTTCACTGCGCTGCCTACTGCACTCTCGATCGTGCACGGCGCTAACGGAACGGTCGTCATCACCGGAACGCCGGTTGGAGGCTACATCGGAACGGCATCATTCGCCTGCGGGCCTCTGCCGTCATCCGCGTCCCGTACCTTCGCCCCCTCCACCATGGTCTTCACCGGCAACAACACGGCGCAGACCACAACACTCACCATTGCAACCAGTCTGACAGTCACCGGAGCCAATCACCCACCGAGCTTTGGCACTGCGCAGGAGATCTTTGTCGCCCTGCTGCTTGTCCCGCTGGGCTTCGTTCGCCTGCGCAGAAATGTTAGCAGCGGCTTGAAACTAACCCTCCTGCTGCTCCTGCTGACAACGTCCTCCGCTGCGTTCCTCGGTCTGGCGGGCTGCTCGTCGGGCAGCACAACTCCCAAGACCACAACTACCACCGCACCCGCCGGTGCCTATAGCATCGCCATCACGGTGACAGCACCCAGCGCAAACACGACCCTGACCATACCAGTCACAGTGCAACAAGGCTGTCACAATAACCGACGATGCAAACCGACGAAGGGCCGCCCACGCGGCCCTTCGTCTTACTGCGTCGACGTCTTTTCTGTAAAACGGCCTGCCAGACCCTTGTTCTCGCCACTTGACCAGATCTTTACCTACATGGAATCAACGCGTATTCCACCCGTGATAGAAACAGAAGGGTCGCACCGACCCATTGCATCCTCCGCGTGTTTGGAGTTCGACCCCGGACGCATCCATTTCAGTTCTCTCCCCATCGAGGCTCATTATGATTCGTCTATTCCGGTCCAAATCCCTGCTAGCCGTTTTGTCTTTCTGCTTTGCTGTCTCGATCTCCGCCTCGGCGCAGACCCGTCTCGTCATCTCCCAGATGTATGGTGGCGGAGGCAATACCGGTGCGCCGTACACGAATGACTTTCTGGAGCTTTACAATCCCACAAGCTCGGCGATCAGCCTGAGCGGTCTATCCATTCAGTAC
>JAYVZU010000477.1:0-3722 GCA_043783075.1 Rhodanobacteraceae bacterium | reverse complement strand
CCAATCTGGAAACCATTCGCCGTGGTGCTTGTGCACAGCCGGTCATCATCGGAACGCTGACGGATCAACAGCGTGACGCTATCAATGCGCACCGAATCCGAAGCAACATAAGCCTCCAGCCCATCGTCAGTGAAGTGGTCTTCGTTGGAGCCCACATCTACAAGCGTCGCGTCCTGCAAGACGGCTACATGATCGACGATGTCATCGCTCAAATAAGGAGTGCGATGGCCGAAGATTCCATCTTCATCGGCGGATCACCAACGCAGACCATCGGCAGCATCTACTCTCGGAGGGATCGACTGGGCAATAGCTCCATCAAGGATCAGGCTGTCTTCGAGTGCACGTCGCGTCGGCCCACCGCCGAACTGTTTCCGTGATTCCAAAGGGCTACAAGATTCGTCCACACAAATGAAAGAAGGCCACACTCAGTGTGGCCTTCTTTGCAGAGAATCGAGCGACTCGCCCGGCTAACAGGTACCGTCCGGCGCACCAGCCGCTCATCAATAGCGTACTCCGTGAAACGCTGGGGTACAACACTGACTCTGCCCTTTTGCAATCTATCGGCCAGAGTGCGCCAACCATAAGTAGCTCCAGAATGGGTTGCTAGCCGATCAAGCCCGACCGCAGCAGCTGCGACTTCACCGCGATCCGCTGCTCGATGCTCAAGCTCCCCAACGCCGCGTCCAGCGACACAACATCCGCCGAGCCGTCCTTCGCCAGCAAAGTCGCAACGCCAGCCGGCAGAGTCTTGCGACTCGCCTTCAGGCTGGCGATCGTCGCATTGGCTTCGGCCAGTTTCTGCTCCAACTCGACCTCGCGCGATGCCTCAAGATTCACCTCGCGTCCGGCGAGCTTCTCAGCCGCCTCTTCGAGCATGCCCGCTGCAGCCGTTAAACGAGCCACCAGCGCAACCATGCCGATCTCTTCGCCCACTTCCATCTCCATCTCCATGTCATCTCCCTTTCGCTTACTTTGCTGCTGCGGCAACCGGCGCCGGCTGCACATTCAGGACTGCCACCACGGCAGACACCAGGCTCTCCACATAGGCCGGTGTGGCCGTGATTCCGGCGTGCGTTAGTAGCGTGGCCACGGCGTCTCCGGCGACCGTCATCACCTCCGCCAGCTTCTGCGCGCCCGATCCGTTCTGCGCACCGCTGGCCGCATACTTCTGCTCCACCAACAGCACCGCGTTCTGGATCAGCGTGGTCGCGTTCGCAGCCGCAGCCATGGCCGGCCCAGCCGCTGGAAACAGCAGCGCGACCAATCGTTCCACCGGCAACGCATACTGGACCGCCCACTTCAGCCCTTTGGCAAAGTCCTTGCCAATGGCCTCTAACAATCCGATAAAAGACATAGTTCTCCTTGCCCCGACACGCGGGGTTGTTTGTTGCCTGCTAAATTTCAACCGTTTGGATCTACAGCGCTGCAGCCACCCTTGCGACAGGCCGCTTCATGCCGCGTCGAACCCGAAAGCTGGTCGCGCGATACGCCGCTTTGTCGCGCAGCAGGATCGCCGCACCGGTAAACGTCGCCCGCGTCAACGTCCAGATCGACGCCCGCATATCGGCGACATGGGCATCCGCAAGCTCGTAACTCATGCCCATCTGTTTGGTAGCGCCCGGCTTCTCTTCCGCCTCGCTCAACACCTTCTGCTCGATCTCCGGAAAGTCCCGTGCGAACAAATACCCCTCAACCATCAGCTTCTGGCCTTCCAGCGAGGCCGACGTGATGATGCCGCACTTCTGCCGCGCATCGTGCCCGTCCCACCCCGCCTTGTAGTCCACCGCCATGCCCAGCAGGCTTGGCAGCGCGGCCTCCGCGGCAGCGCGGGTTAGAACTACGCGATGTCCCCGCGCACCACTCGGAGCCTTGTCGCTGGCGACATCCACCAGCGTCAGGCAGCCCTCAAACGGCAGCCGGTTTGGGTGCCCGTGGACCTCCGGAAACTCCACCGCCATCGCCCGCATTGCCAGCCCGGGCCGGGCCAGCGGTCCCACAAATCCCCGTCCACCTGCCGTGCTCGAACATCCCCGATGGACCCTGTCTTCCAATGCCATGCAACCCTCCTGTTTTCGAACTCTCAACCGCTTGCCCAACCACCCACAGGATTCCCACCTATGGCACCTGATCCCACTTCTCCATCAGGATCTCTTCGAGCGTCTTTTCGTGCCGTTGGTCGGCGACCGGTGCGAAGCCAGCCTCGTCCAGCCCAACCAACTGCATCATCAGCTTGATGTGCGGAACGCTGCCCTCGGTCGCCTGTTTTGCCAGGGCCGTTGCGGCATCAGGAACCGCCTCCATCATGCTTCTGCGCGCGCTGTCGACCAACTCCGCAGGAGACCTGCCACTCACTTCGGCAGGCTCGCCCAAGGGAACATCAGACGCGGGCACAACCTCCAACCTCCGTGTCCTCTTTGTTGCCATCAGAGCCCCCACGTAAGCTCCAAAACGAAACGGGAGCGAAACCCCCAAGGGTTCTGCTCCCGCTCATTTCTTACTTACTTATTTAGAATAGCAGGTTGAACATACCAATCATGCCATTTATTTTTAGCCGTAACTGGCGTGTTTACAGCGACATGGCGATCTCGTCCAAACTATTTCGCTTGACAAGATTCGCACAGCCCGCAAACTAGCCCAGATTAGCCTCCTGCCCAGCCATCATCGGCTCCAGCATCTTGCGGTCGATCAACAACCGCGACAGTTTGTCGATCGCTTCCGCATACCGCCGAGCCACCGTCCGCAGGCCAATGCCCAGCATCGCCGCCGTCTCCTGCTGCGTGTACTCCTCCAGCGCAATCCGCCGGACGAGGTGCCGCAACCCGGGATCAAGCTGCGCCAGGCAGTTCCCAACGTCGTGGACAAATATCACCACATCGTCGAACCCGTGCACCTTGCAGCTCGTCACCTTACCCTGAAACAGCTCACGGCCAAGCAACGACGTCACGCGGCCGCCCTGCATCGACAGCTTCATATACCGCCGCAGCAGGCCCTCCGTGTACTTTCGGTAGAAGGCCAACCCCGGCTCAACGCTGCGTTGAACCCGCGGCATCGTCAGTACAGGAGCTACCCGGGCTTGTGAAGCCCGCACCAGCCGCAGGCAGTGCGGCCGCTTCCGCTGTTGCACTGCATCGGCCGCCGAAGCGATCGAAGCGGTAGCCCACACGCGCGGCAGAATCGCCGAGTTGGGGAACGATCTGTGACGCAGCATTCGGATCGGGGTGGCGCTCATCGTGCACCTCCCGAAACTGCCGCGACACCGCGTTGGTTATGGCTAACAGCATGCAGACCGTTGCGCCGCCGTCTTGGTCCCAGCGGAGCACGACGGCCCCGTGCGACCGGGAACTCAGCCAGTACGACCCGGCAGCCCCTGCAGTAAACTCCACCTGAAATTACAGTCCGGAGCCACAGTGCTCCGCACCCTTCACATACTTTTAAGTCCATGTGCAAGTCGTTCATTTTGTTCTCCAAAGGCATAGTTCCCCCCTGGCGAGCCTCGGTAGTATTCGGCGGTCGGATGGGCTCGCAAGGTTGCTATAAAGTGACCGTCGCAGCCCGTGGAATCTCTAGGTGGATTCCAGCGCGATGCCTCGCTCACTACTTTGTGTTGTAAGCGACCATTTCCTGGGATCAGTAACAGCCGCTCCATTTGTCGCTCGGAACCTGACAACGAGGCCTTTAGGGGACTTTTCCTTCCACCCGTCCCATCGCCTCGCCGGAACCGT
>JAYVZU010000476.1:0-11202 GCA_043783075.1 Rhodanobacteraceae bacterium | reverse complement strand
GGCTCAGAATTTCCCGTGTCAGACGAGGATGCTGTACGACCATCTCCCACTCTTCGCTGGTCAGGTGATCTGCCTTGTCCAAAATTGCATTCGGTACGGCCAGCTTCCCCAGATCGTGAAGCAGGGCCGCTCGACGAACGAGTTGGACGCGGTCCGGAGCCAACTGCAATACCCGTGCCATCGACGTCGCAACCTCAGCCACGCCAACGGAGTGACGGTAAGTAAATGGACTCTTGGCGTCGACAATATCGGCAAAGGCTTCACAGATTCGGTCGACATCACTTTGATCAACAAAGTCGCTGTCAGTTGGTGCAAAGTCCATGACAAGGCGACGCGCAATTTCCGGACCGTCCGAAACTACGCAATCCTTCCAAAGTTCGTTTCTGCTGTCGAGGGAATTTGCGATGTGGACGAGCCTGGGATCGAACCAGCGGTTGCTGCGTTCATGGACCAATTGAAGGGCCGCAATTGGGTTTCGCTTTGAGGCGATCACATCAAGGTACTGGGCGACGCCGAGGATCCGCGAAAGTATCGGAATGTCGGTGCCCTTTAGCTGCTCAGGATAACCTGTACCATCCCAGTGTTCGTCTAAAGACCGGATGGCCTGAACAGTTTCTGGCGAGAGTCCGAGTTTCTCCACAATCTCAGCCCCGCGTTCGCACCGAAGCACAATCATCTCCGCATTGGTGCGGCGCTGAGACACTGCGATCTGCCCGATTCGTGCCAGACGATGCAGCACCGAACTCTCGGGAAGGATTTCAGTCCAAAGCAGTCTCATCGTCTCCAGCATGGGGCGATTTGGGTGGGTCCAGTCCAGCAGCTTTGCGCCATTCCTTAGGTTGCCGTCGCCTCCCACAACCTTGTGCATCTGCTCTGCATTGCTACTGGCGCCTACATCCTTCAACATCAATGCGCGGTGCAAGGACGACATATGTTGTGGCGGAAGCTCAATCGCACCAGCGATCCGCATTCCGAGAATGCAGGTGCGCAGCGCATGGCCAGTTGCTGCGCCTTCGGTCAGGTCGATTGCGAAAGTTAGGGCAGAGACAATGGCAGAAAACGAGATCGGCGAAGGCGCGGCGACTCGCGTACTCGATGCGTTTCGCACTGCCGGATTCGGTACTGGAATGGGTGCCATCGTCAAACTCTTTTCTGGGCAACGATCGCTTTTGGATTCGGTCGGCGGTTCCTCTGGTTCAATCTCGAGTCTTCCGCTTCCCATCGGATTCTAGTGTCGAATCATGAGGTAATTCGCGCGGAATCTGCAATTTGACTCGAAAGTTGCAGCCCGACGGCCCGGAGTGCCATGCAGAGTTCGGCGGCTATGTCGAGATCGCCAGTGGATTCCCGTGTAACCAAATCAAAGAAAATGAATCTGACCTTTTGAGTACAACGTAGTCTTAGTATGGTGATGGTGGTGACACGCCGCCCCCAAAAGGATTGGAACCTATGCTTATTCGCAAAACGCATTTAACGGGAGACAACATTCCGTCGTCGGAGATTACCCCGCTCGACGTATTTCGGACCCAGCGCCCGGAGTCGCGCCATTGCCGACGGGAATTCCTCTCCCGCGTCGCGATGTTAGCTGCGGGTTCCGCCGTTGCTGGTCTGGTCCCGCGCGCCGCCTATGGCGCTGAGCCGCTGAAGACCATCCCAGGCAAGTTCTCCACCAATGAGACACAAACGACCATGGGTCGGGCGACCACCTATAACAACTTCTATGAGTTTGGCGTTCCGAAAGACCAGCCGGCGAAGAATGCGCACACCATGCACATTCGGCCATGGACGGTGAAGGTCACCGGCATGGTGAAGAAGGAGCAGACCGTCAATATCGACGACCTCGTCAACTATCGCCCACTCGAAAGCCGTGTCTACCGGCACCGCTGTGTCGAGGCCTGGTCGATGGTGATTCCCTGGGACGGCTACTCATTGTTTGAATTCATCAATTTCTGCAACCCACTCCCCAGCGCAAAGTATGTGCAGTTCCTCTCTCTCTTCGACCGCAAGCAGATGCCGGAGGCGCCAGACGACTATCACTGGCCGTACTCCGAGGGCCTCCGCATGGATGAAGCGAT
This sequence comes from Rhodanobacteraceae bacterium, assembly GCA_043783075.1. Taxonomy (GTDB): domain Bacteria; phylum Acidobacteriota; class Terriglobia; order Terriglobales; family Acidobacteriaceae; genus Edaphobacter. The sequence goes on along the minus strand of JAYVZU010000476.1, from coordinate 9,127 downwards.
GCATCCGCTTACCATGCTGACTTTCGGCTGTTATGGCCAGGTGCTGCCCAATCAGAATGGCGCGCCTGTCCGCATCACTCTGCCTTGGAAGTGGGGCTACAAGTCGGCGAAGTCGATTGTGGAGTTCCGATTTACCGACAAGCAGCCGCGCACGTTGTGGAACGAGGCCAACTCCGAGGAGTACGGCTTCTACTCGAACGTAAACCCGAATATCAGTCACCGCTGGTCGCAGGCGAAGGAGCGGCGCATCGACTCCGGCTTCCCGCACGAGATTCCAACCCAGATGTTCAACGGTTACGGCGATCAGGTCGCGAGCCTATACGCAGGCATGGACTTGAATCGGTTCTACTAGGCTCGGGATACACTCAAGATAACCATGCCCAATCGCTTCATTTCATATCTCAAGGCACTCGTGCATCTGTTGTGTCTCGCTCCGTTTCTGGTTCTCATGAACCGTTGGCGGAGCGGTGCATTCGATCTTGAGGCCGACCCGATTGCTTCTATCACGCACTTTACGGGTGATTGGGCCTTATGGCTATTGCTGGTTTCGCTCGCCGTTACACCTCTGCGACGCCTTCACCCCAAACTCTCGAACCTGATCCGATTTCGCCGAATGTTGGGTCTGTATGCGTTCTTTTACGCGTCGCTCCATTTGCTGGTCTATATCTTTCTCTTCACTGGATACGACATCCAGACCGCCTGGGCTGGCCTTACGCATGGACACGCAAATGTTGTTTGGGCCCAGTGGAAGATAGTCTGGCCGCAGGTTGTGGAAGACCTCCAGAAGCGGCGCTTCATCCAGGTCGGATTGTTCTCGTGGGTTCTGCTGTTTTCGTTGGCGATCACGTCGCCGAACTTCATGTTGCGCCGGCTTGGTGGCAAGAACTGGCAACGTCTGCACCGGTTAGCTTACGTCGCTGTGATCGCTGGCTGCATCCATTACTGGTGGCTGGTCAAGGTCGGCGTACGCACTCCCATGACCGACACGATAGTGCTGACATTGCTTTTGCTAGCGCGCATCGTTTGGATCGTTCTAAAGCAGCGTCCCAAGGCAACCTCCAATCCGCGGGCCGAAAAGGCTGTGCAGTCGGCCTAGTCGATGTATCTTTCCGCGCAACTTGTCAGCGCCCGAAAGGTTCTAATAAACCAGAGGTTGACCTATGCGCGTTTTCGCCTGCACATTGAGTTTCGTCGTGCTCGCAACGATTCCCTTGCACGCCCAGTTCTCGTCGGATAAGGTCTCCGATCTGGATTCGTCTGCGCCGATGCAGAAGTCTGCCGCCCCGTTGAAGCTTCTGGCATCCAGGATTCCGCCCAAAGCGCAACTATCGCCCCGAGAGCGTGCCGTCCAACTGTTGAATCGGTTCACCTACGGGCCGCGGCCTGGCGACGTCGAAAAAGTAGTGGCGATAGGGCCGGACAAATGGTTTGAACAACAGCTTAGTCTGGCTTCGATTCCCGATGGCGCTCTGGATAAGCGCCTGAACGACTACCCCACACTCAATCTTTCGTCGGAGCAGATTCTCGCCATCTTTCCGGACAGAGGCGTGATCCAGCAGGTTGCAGACGGCAAGAGACCCTACCCGACCGACGATCCGCTCCTGCAGAGTGTGTACGAGGTTCAGGTCTACAAGCTGCTGCAGGAGCAGGACAAGACCAAGTCTGCCGAAAAATCGCAGCCAACCGAAGAAGCGATCGCAGCCCAGAAGAAGTTTGATCAGGCCGCTGCCGCTCGAATTGCTGGAGAGTTGTTCGCGCTACCCAAGAAAGATCGGATAGCTGCGCTCAACTCAATGCCGGTGCCGGATCGCATAGCTTTCGCGAACAATGCGCCCAATGATCAGCGCAACACGCTCCTCAACGATCTGACACCGCGCGAGAAGGAGACCCTCTACGCGATGCAGGGCGGCGTCGGGAGCAGCTATCGCATCTACGACGAGTTGTCACAGGCCCGCGTCCTGCGGTCTGTCCTATCCGAACGTCAGTTGCAGGAGGTGATGACCGACTTCTGGTTCAATCACTTCAACGTCTTCTTCAACAAGGATTCGGACCAGTGGTACACGACTGCCTACGAGCGCGACTCTATCCGGCCGCATGCTCTGGGAAAGTTCCGTGACCTCCTGCTTGCGACCGCAGAGTCACCGGCAATGATGGTTTATCTGGACAACTGGTTGTCGATTGGGCCGCACTCTATGGCTAACCGCGCTGACCCGAAGAATCCAAACGCGAAGCCCGGCAACCGGGGATTGAACGAGAACTATGGCCGTGAGGTTATGGAACTCCACACCGTCGGCGTAACGGGTGGCTACACACAGGCTGACGTCACGCACCTGTCAGCAATCCTTACAGGTTGGGGTGTCGATCGACCCAACCAGGGCGGGCCATTCCTCTTTGACCCACGGAAGCACGAGCCGGGAACAAAGGATTGGTTCGGCTACACGATCGACGAGCAGGGCAAGATTCTCGCTGGCCCACCTGAGAACCCCGCCGTAGCCGATGCGATTGCCAAAGCAAACGTGCCAGAGGGAATGAAACAGGGGCTGACCGCGCTGACCCTGTTGGCGAGCTCGCCCCAGACCGCACACTTCATCTCCTACATGCTGGCCGAACGGTTTCTCGCGGATGCACCACCTGCAGCGCTAGTCGATCGCATGACCGCAGTCTTCCTCAAATCCGATGGCGACATCAAAGAGGTGCTGCGTGCGATGGTACAGTCGCCAGAGTTCAATTCCCATCGATACTTCCGCAACAAGGTAAAGATGCCGAACGAGTTTCTTGCGTCAGCCTTCCGCGCCACGGCAACCGACCCGCAGAATCCCGGCGCGCTCGTTGGCCTACTCACGAATGCCCTCGGCCAACCCCTGTTTCGCAAGCTGGAGCCAACCGGCTACTACGTCACGGCCGACCACTGGATGAATACTCAGGCTCTGCTTGCACGGCTCAATTTCGCTGATCAACTGACGCATAACCGGTTCGCAAACCAAAGATTCGATTCGTCGCGTGTCCTGGCATTGAGCTTGATGAGCAATATCAACACGAACATGGCCTTTCTTGACGGTGGTGCGAAACCGCGCGTTGTCGAGGCTGCACATACATCGAGCAACCCACCGTCCTTCGGCCCGGATGTTGCACTGCATGTGCTGGAGAACAGCCTGATCGGTGGCGAAATTTCACCCAGCACCAACAACTTTATTCGTACCCAGATGGCCGAGCAAGCCAACGGAAATCCCACCGATACCCTCAATTTGTTGACCGCACTGTTGCTGGGAAGTCCAGAGTTCCAGCTGCGATAGCTGGATTCTGCATCTCAACAAGGGTGCGCGGTACACTCGCGTGGGAGCACAACGAATGACAGTACTAAGCAATCAAGTCGGGCTCGAAATAGAAGCGGCGCAAGATCCTCTCGAACTATTTGAAGAGTGGTTGAAGACCGCCTCACAATCTGAGATCAACGATCCAAATGCAATGTCGCTCGCGACAGCTACACCGGAGGGAGTTCCATCTGTCCGCATCGTCCTGCTCAAGCGACGCGATGCCCGCGGCTTCTCCTTCTTTACAAATCGCGAGAGTCGCAAGGGAGGAGAACTTCGCAGCAACCAGCATGCGGCCCTTTGCTTCCACTGGAAGTCGCTGCAGCGCCAAATTCGCGTCGAAGGCACGATCACGGAACTGGATTCCGCTGAGGTAGACGAATACTTTCGGCGCAGAAATCGCATGAGCCAAATCGGCGCGTGGGCCTCGCAGCAAAGCCGTCCGCTGACCAGCCGGGAAGAGCTGATCGCGTTGACGACGGAATATGACAAGAAGTTCCCAGATGACGTCCCTCGACCCCCGTACTGGACCGGCTTCGTGCTAAAACCCACTCGGATCGAATTTTGGCAGGAACGCGATCACCGTCTACACGACCGATTCGTCTTCACTCCAAGCGGCGAAGCTGACTGGGCAAAACAACGGTTATTCCCATGACGAACCCGACGCAACTAAGCATCGTTCCAGCCCTCTCCGGTCAGGATCTATCCGACTTGAAATTAGCTGCCGCGAACCTCGAAGGAAAGAGCTTTGCCGTCATGCTTGCCGACAAGGTTGGGATGCCGATCGAGGCACTCATGCGATTCCTGCCAGCACGTGCCCAGTCATCCATTGGCACCGCAGTGGATGGCGCACTGGAGCAGTGTCTCAAGGTCGCGCTGGCCTTCCCTCGGAGCGGCGGGGGAACCCAGCTAAACCGGCGTTCCCACACCTTTGCGACAGCAGTCACGGGTGCAGTCGGAGGCTTCTTTGGCCTTCCCGGGCTGCTGGTCGAACTCCCTGTTACAACCACCGTAATGCTGCATTCCATCGCGGGAATTGCCGCCCATCAGGGGGAAGACCTGTCGCAGCCCGAGAGCGCACTTGCCTGCTTGGAGGTACTCGCTCTGGGCCCAGAAGGGAAGCGAGGTGAGGCTCTGGAAAGTGCTTATTACGCGACGCGGGCAGCAATGGCCCAGGTGACACGCGACGCCGCAGCTTACGTGGCGCAGAAGGGGCTGACCAAGGAAGGGGCACCCGCCCTCATCTCGTTCCTGTCGAGGATTGCCGCCCGATTTGGGCTCGAAGTCAGCGAGAAGGCGGCAGCGCAGATGATTCCCGTCGCAGGTGCAGCAGGAGGGCTCGCGCTGAATGTGATCTTTACCAAACACTTCCAGCGGATAGCGTACGGCCACTTTACGGTGCGACGGCTGGAGCGGAAGTACGGCGAGGATCTCATCCGTCGGGAATACGAACGGGTGAGACCCCCGAAGGCAAAGCTCCGCTAGTTCGGGACCGACCAATTCACACGATTGAGCGCAAGCGTGATGGTGTCGGACGCATCGCCGCTGGCCTCATGCGCAAGCTTCGGGAAGGCTGCCTGCACGTCCGCAGACTTTGCCCACATGGGCATATCGTGCAGCTTGTACGTGTAGGTCACGGTCGTCTCTGTAAATCCATTGGCTGGAGCAGGCGTCGTGTTGCTAACGATTGCTGTCGCATTCCGAAATCCAAAGCACAGATGCGGCCCGGCCGCCTTGCCCGTCGCCGTCAGCGCGTACCTTGACACATGAACGGATGGATCACGCCCAGCCTCCAGGACCTGCGACTTCGCAAGGGTATCCAGCTGCTTGATTTGAGCAGCATCACTGGTCTCATAAGGGAACGTGACGGTCGAATCGAAGAGGCAGTCCGGGTGATCGGGCAGGTAGGCGTTGATGGTTTTTAAATAGTTCTCGGGCGTCGGGTCGGTGTCGCTCTTGCAGCCAGACAGCGACAAGGTGCAACCGGCCATCGACAGCGCAAACACGGCGGTGAGGGTGGACTTTTTCATACGCCCATTAGATGCCTATGGCCGCGTAAAGTCGATAAACGCATGCGCAGGATCGGTATGCGAGAGTGTCACTGTGGTCGTGTCGCCTACATCCAGCCCGTTTGCTCCCTTTACGATCATGCCCTCAACCGGCGGATCGAAGACGCGGACAAAGGTTCCCTTATCATTCGCTCCGGTGATCACTCCGCTGAATTGATGTCCGATCAGGTTTGCGAGCGCAACGGCGGCAATTCGCTTTTGCATGGTGCGCTCGACCTTGCGAGCGGCGGTGCTGCGTTCGTTCAGGTGCTCTGCGATCGCCGCGAGTTCATCGTCGGAATACGGGGACGGCTCATTTGCGATCATCGCCTTGACCACCCGCTGCGTCACCAGGTCGGCGAACCGACGATTCGGCGCAGTGGAGTGCGTGTAGTCCAGAGCCGCCAGACCAAAGTGGCCGGGTTGGTCGTCGGCCCCGCCGGTAGCAAGAATGTATTCGCCGGGACCCATCAGCTTGATGATCGCCAGCGAGAGGTCAGGATAGTGGATCGGATCTGATGCTCTCTGTTGCTGGAGAAAGACGTTCAGTGCGGCAGAATCCGGCTCGTTCGGCAGCTGGGTTCCTTTTGCAGCCACCAGCGCGACCATCCGCCCCCAACGCTCCGGCGAGCGAACCACACGGCGCAGACAGGATCGGCCAGACTTCCGCAGCGTCACTGCCATGGTCTCGTTGGCGGCAATCATAAAATCAGCGATCAGGTCTGCCGCACGATTCTCCAGAACAGCCTGAATCGACTGTACCTTGCCGTCGATCACGACGGGATCTGCCTCAGCCCGACGGAAGTCCAGCGCGCCCATGGCAAGACGTTGTTCGTGCAGACGCTGAGCAGCCTCATCCTGTAGGCGGAGCTGAACGCCCAGCGCCTCAATCTCCACAAGCCTTGATTCGGAGCGCCCATCATCGCGCGGCTTGCCCTCCAGAAATGGCCCGGTAGTCGAGTAGGCCAACTGCGCGCTGTTCCGGACCGTGGCTCCATAAATCGATGGGTTTGTGAGGATGCCCTTCGCGTCCACCGTAAACTCAACGACCATCGCGCCGCGGTCCACGTCCTCATTCAAACTGGTGAGATCCGTCGAGAGCTCATTCGGTAGCATCGGAAAGTTGTGAACCGACGTATACACAGTCTGGGTCTGGGCAGCCGCAGCGTCATCCAGCACAGTACCCTTTTTTACCAACGCGGAGACGTCGGCAATCGCAACCAGCACCCGAATTCCAACGCCATCGGCAGCTCGCTCCGCATACTCCAACTGGTCGAGATCGCGAGACGTATCGTTGTCGATGGACGACCACAGAAGTTCACGAAGATTCTTACGCGACGGATCGGTTGTTTCGGCGGCAAGCGTGGCCCGAATCTCATCCAACTGCTCTTCGGTGCCGGGTACTTCGCCGATGTGGAAGCCTTCGCGAACCATCTCGCCGCGCGCGGAGGCGGCAAGGTCGAAGGGGGCCGAATGGGGAACAGTTGGCGTCGAGTGCATGCGCCTTGAAGACTATCACTCCGTGGCTACAGGACGTTTATTCTGAAACCATGCCGTCAAAAGTCATCGCTGTAAGCCGCAGCCGAACCCACACCTTCTCAAAGGAAATTCAACCGGAAATCATCCTGCTGGCAGGCCTGGGGGTCGAGGGGGATGCGCACGCCGGAGTCACGGTGCGGCATCGCTATCGTGTGCGGAAAGATCCCACGGCACCAAATTTGTGTCAGGTCCACCTGCTGCAGGAGGAGTTATTTGCCCAATTGGCTTTGCAGGGAATCGATGTGACTCCGGGCGCTATGGGCGAGAACGTGACAACGCAAGGCATTGACCTACTGGGGCTTCCGCGTGGGACAAAGCTGTCTCTAGGAAGCGTTGCCGTGGTCGAGGTGACGGGACTGCGTGACCCCTGCGTGCAGATGGAGGGGCTTCGTCCCGGATTGATGAAGGCCTGCCTGTCCCGAACCGTTAGCGGCGATTTGGTCCGCAAGGCCGGGATTATGGCCGTCGTCCTCGTAGGCGGAGTCGTTCGACCCGGTGACGGAATCGTGATCAAACTACCGGATGGACCTCCACTGCGGTTGTATCCGGTCTAACGCGTTGTGGGATGGTCCCTGTGCGCTCCGTCCGATAGACTTACGGCAACATGGGCTTTCGCCGTCTGCTCTTCGCCACGGTCTTCGCGTTGTCGAGTCTGACCTGGACGAATCTGTGCGCGCAAGACACACGCACAGTCAGCGAACCTCGCTACCCTACAGCCTGCAAGATTCTGTACGCCGAATTGATGGCTCCTAACGGAACTCTACCTGACCCCGTGGAGCGTCATTACCGCGATAACGCCCGCATCGCAGACGCCATGTCGAAGTGTCCTGCCGGACAGGCTGTCATTCTCCACGCGAACAAGACCGGCCGGGAAATCTTCCTCATCTCGCCCCTCCGGTTACGGGCAGGCGTCACTCTCATCGTCGATGGAAGCGCCGCTGTGTGGGGTTCGCGCGATCCACGAAACTACGATGTCCAGCCCGGAAGTTGTGGGATTGTAGGCGACCGCGGCCCGGGGTGCCTCCCCCTGATTCTGGCAGAAGATGCGCCGCACAGTGGCCTGATGGGTGAAGGCGTCGTCGACGCACGCGGTGGAGCGATGCTACTAGACCTCAAGGAGACCTGGTGGGAACTCGCCCATCGAGCCAAGGTTGAGGACTCCAATCAGGCAGTCTCACGGCTGCTGGTGGTGCGCCGCTCAGACGACTTTACGCTCTACAAGATCACGCTACGCAACTCGCCAAACTGCCATGTAACCACAGAGGTTACAAATGGTTTTACCGCGTGGGGTGTCAAAATTGACACACCGAAGTGGGCTCGAAATACCGATGGAATCGACCCGCAGGGCGGTAGTACCAACCTCTCGATCATCGACTCGTACATCCGATCGGGCGACGATAACATCTCGCCGAAGTCCACCGACAAGACTGGCGCCGTAACCCATATGACGGTGCGTAACGTACATTTCTACAACGGCCACGGTTTCGGAATTGGCAGCCAGACGAGCGGTGGACAGAGTGCCATTCGTGTCGACGGCTTGACCATCGACGGAGCCGACAACGGCATTCGCATCAAGAGCGATAAGAGTCGCGGCGGCCTGGTCGACGACGTGAAGTTCGAAAACGTCTGCATGCGCGGTGTCGGGAACCCCATCGTGTTGAACCCGTTCTACACAACATTCGATGGCACCAAGATTCCGGTCTACAAAAACATCCTGCTGCACAATGTGCACAGCCTTGGGGCTGGCGGCATTACGCTTGCCGGCCTTGATGCCACGCACCGGCTAGAGGCGACACTCGATAATGTAGTGATCGATGGGGTCAAAGCAGCCGACATCACCGCTCGCCATGCGCTGCTAACCGTGCGGCACGGAAACCTCGATCCATCCGGCGAGGATCTGCGTGTAACAGGAACCGCGAGCGCCGGTGCGACTTACACCTGCGATGCCAAATTCGAGCCATTCCCCGAGAACAAATCGCTACCCGTCTCGGCTGAACTGATCCCACCCCGCGACGATACCTTCTATGTAGCAGCGGATGGAACGGGCGACTTCTACTCCATTCAGGCCGCCGTCAGCAAAGTGCCGGCCACTGGCGGCGTTGTTTCGGTCGCACCCGGAATCTATCGCGAGCGAGTCATCGTGACGCAGCCACATGTGACTTTGAGGAGCGCTAACCCCGACCCGGCCAAGACAGTGATTGTGTTTAGTCTCAGCAGGTCCACTCGTGG
>JAYVZU010000475.1:0-11206 GCA_043783075.1 Rhodanobacteraceae bacterium | reverse complement strand
GCGTCGAGGATGTAGTGCAGGAGGGCGCGGGAGTCTTCGCGGGAGAGGGTCTCGCGGGCTTCGAGGATGCGCTTGAGGGCTTGGAACAGGAGGTCGGGCTGGTCTGACATATCGGGTTTGAGGGTAGCACGGTGGGGGTTTGCAGTGGATGGGGGAAGACGGTCGTTTGCTTCCGCAAACGATACCCCACCCTGTCCGACGATAAAACTGGCGGTCGAGGATGGGGCACCCGGAGTTAGCGTCGGTATTAAAATCGCACAATGTGTGCGGTAATCGATCATCGATACCGTTACTTACGTTGCGGAATAGCGGAGGGGTTCGCTACGATTGCTTGTCGCCGTCTAACGCCCAAAGACAACTACTGAGATTCTGGCTGCGCCAGAATGACGGTTGAACAGAAAGAGTTGCCATGAAGATTCACGAGTATCAAGCGAAAGAGATTTTGCGCAAGTACAACGTACCGGTTCCGGGCGGCGAGATGGTAACGACGCTGGAACAGGCCGATACCGCTGCGAAGGGTCTGTTTGCGGCCGGCAATAAGGTTGTCGTCGTGAAGGCGCAGATTCATGCGGGCGGACGCGGTAAGGGCGGCGGCGTAAAGCTGGCTCGGACGCTGGATGAGGCGAATCTCGCTTCGAAGGCGATTTTGGGGATGCAGTTGGTCACGCACCAGACTGGCCCGGCAGGACAAAAAGTTCAGCGGTTGCTCATTGAAGAAGGTTCGGCGATCGATCGCGAACTTTATCTGGGCGTCGTGCTGGATCGTGCGAGCGGGCAGATCGTGTTTATGGCCTCGCAGTCGGGCGGTATGGAGATCGAGGAAGTCGCGCACAATACTCCGGAGCTGATCTATAAGGAGTACGTGAATCCGGCGGTTGGATTCCAGGCGTACCAGGCGCGCAAGCTGGCATTCAAGCTGGAGCTGGCGTCGACGCAGATCAACGCAGCGGTTGGGTTCATGATGGGCCTCTATAAGGCGTTCATCGAAACGGACTCGACGCTGATGGAGATCAACCCATTCATCACGACGAAGGACGGCAAGCTGCTGGCGCTGGATTGCAAGATCAACTTCGACGATAACGCGATGTTCCGGCACAAGGATCTGAAGGAACTGCGCGATTTGGCGGAAGAAGATCCGCTTGAAGTGGAGGCTTCGAAGTTTGCGCTGAATTACATCAAGCTGGATGGCAGCATTGCCTGCATGGTCAACGGCGCGGGTCTCGCTATGGCGACGATGGACATCATTCAGTACGCTGGCGGATCTGCGGCGAACTTCCTGGATGTTGGCGGTGGAGCGAACCAGGAACAGATCGAGAATGCGTTTGGGATCCTGTTGAGCGACCCGAATGTGAAGGCGATCTTCATCAATATCTTTGGCGGCATTCTGCGGGTTGATGTGTTGGCTACGGCGGTTGTTGCGGCGGCTAAGAAGCTCAATGTAACTCTCCCGATTATTCTGCGGCTTGAGGGTACGAACGTCGAAGAGGGTCGCAAGATTCTTGCGGAGTCGGGTTTGAAGTTCTCTGTTGGGACGACTATGAAGGACGCGGCTGATTTGGCCGTTGCGGCGGCTAAGGGCTAGTATCTCCGGGGCTAAAGTCCGCTTTTGTGGGTGGGTTTATTGTTCGGGCTAAAGCTCGGACCTACCTCGGAAGCAACGGCAAGTACAGAAGCAGAACCTACGGGATGACAAACAAGATTGGCGAGTTCTAGGAGAACGACATGTCGGTTCTGGTTGATAAAAATACGCGGCTGATTGTGCAGGGAATTACTGGGCGTGAAGGTACGTTCCATGCCAAGGGCTGTGCGGAATATGGCACGAATGTAGTTGGCGGAGTAACTCCGGGTAAGGGCGGTACGACCCATGAGGGTTGGCCGGTCTTCAATACCGTCGAAGAGGCTGTGGCCGCGACGGGCGCGAATGTTTCGGTGATCTTTGTGCCGCCACCGTTTGCCGCTGACGGCATTCTGGAGGCCGAAGCTGCCGGTTTGCCGCTGGTGATTTGTATTACCGAGGGAATTCCTACGCTGGATATGACGAAGGTGTGGGAGGTCGTGAAGCGGTCGCCTACGACTCGCCTGATCGGGCCGAACTGCCCGGGAGTTATCTCGCCGGGTAAGGCTAAGGTCGGAATTATGCCGGGACGTATTCATAAGGAAGGGTCGGTCGGCATTGTTTCGAAGTCCGGCACGCTGACTTATGAAGCGGTGTATCAGCTGACGACGCGCGGGATTGGTCAGTCGACCGCGATCGGCATCGGCGGCGACCCGATTATCGGGACAACGCACATTGATGCTCTGAAGCTGCTCAACGAGGATCCGGATACCGAGGCGATCATCATGATCGGCGAGATTGGTGGGAGCGCGGAGCAGGAAGCGGCAGCCTACATCAAGGCGAATGTGCGGAAGCCGGTAGTTGGGTTTATTGCTGGGCAGACGGCTCCTCCGGGCCGGCGTATGGGCCATGCTGGAGCTATTATCTCGGGCGGCGAAGGTACCGCTGCGGAGAAGATGGCGGCGATGGAAGATGCCGGGATTCACGTGGTGATTTCGCCGGCAGAGATGGGCGCTACTATGGCTCGGTTGCTGGGTAAGGCTTAGAACAACAACTTAACTAGGAAAAGACAGATAAGGGCGGGATAAGAGGATGATTACCTCTTATCTCGCCTTTGATGTTTTAAAGACTGTTCATCCCTACCTCAAACGATGGTGCTGTTTGAGATGGGGCACCCGGAGGGTTGGGGTGAGATGGGACGGCAAATACAGAGATTCTGGCTTTGCCAGAATGACGGCGTGTTGCGGTGGGGCTAGGTGGAGAGTTGGTCGAGGCGAGTTAGTTGGTTGGGGGTTAGTTTGATTTCGGCGGCGGTAATGTTTTGTTTCAGGTGGGCGACCTTGCTGGTGCCGGGGATGAGCAGGATGTTTTCCGGGCCGTGGAGGAGCCAGGCTAGGGCTACCTGGTGCTTGGTGGTACCCGTTTCGGCGGCGACCTCGTCGAGGACCTTGGATTGCAGCGGGGAGAAGCCGTTGAGGGGAAAGAAGGGGACGAAGGCTATGTTCTTGTTGGCGCAGAATTCGAGGAGTTCGTCGTCGGCGCGGTTGAGGACTCCGTAGGCGTTTTGGACGCAGACGACTTCGCCCATGGTGAGGGCTTCTTCGAGTTGCGACTGAACGATGTTGCTGATGCCGATGTGCTTGATCTTGCCTTCGCGCTGGAGCTCGAGCATGGTCTCGAAGCGTTCGGCGATGGAGCCGGGGCTGGGTGCGGGATGGCTGAAGATACGTAAGTTGACTACGTCCATGCAGTCGAGCTTGAGGTGGCGGAGGTTGTCTTCGAGCGCGGAGCGGAGTTCGGCGGGGGACTGGGCGGGATGCCAGCCGGCGTCTTCGGATCGACGGGCACCGAGCTTCGAGACAAGTACCAGGCCATCGCGGTAGGGGTGGAGGGTGTCGCGGATGAGGTGGTTGACGTGGTGCGGGCCGTAGAAGTCGCTGGTGTCGATGTGGTTGATGCCGGATTCGATTGCCGTTTGAAGTACGCGTGCGGCTTCAGCGGGGTCGGAGGGTGGGCCGTAGACTTTTGGGCCGGCGAGTTGCATGGCTCCGAGGCCGATGCGGTTTACGGTGAGGGTGCCTAATTTGTAGGTTCCGGCTAGGTTGGTCATTTGGGGATTGGACGTGGATGAGTGTGGTGGGGATTCGTTGGAATAGCGGAAATCTCGAGCTGTGAGCTTTTAGCTTTGAGCTTATAGCTTGAAGTAAAGGCAAGTACTGAGATTCGGGTAGACTAGAGGTATTGCTTTTATAAGGGAGAATACCGTTGTCACAGCGCACATTCAGCATCATCAAGCCGGACGCAGTTCGCAAGGGTTATACCGCCGCCATCCTCGCCAAGATTGAAGCGGCTGGGTTCAAGATCGTGTCGATCAAGCGCATGAGCATCTCGAAGGCGCAGGCTGAGGGCTTCTATTACGTTCACGCAGAGCGCGGATTCTTTGGCGAACTGACGGATTTTATGTCGTCGGGACCGATCTTCCCGATGGTTCTAGAGAAGGACAACGCGATTGCCGACTTCCGCAAACTGATGGGCGCGACGAATCCGGCGAACGCAGACGAGGGCACGATCCGCAAGGAATTCGCAGCTTCGATCGGCGAGAATGCGATTCATGGCTCTGATGCTGAAGAGACTGCGGCGTTTGAGATTGGGTACTTCTTCGCGGGCATCGAGTTGAACTAAGGCAACAGCTAAGACCGACCGCGGATTAGCGCGGATTTCGCGGATTTGATCCGTGTCATCCGCGTTAATCCGCGGTCGTGTTTTGTTTTCTACTTCTGGGTGAAGAACTTTACGTCGATGGAATCGGCCATGGATTGGTAGCCGGCGTCATTGGGGTGGAGGTGGTCGCCGGAGTCGAAGGCTGGGAGCAGGCGGTCGGGTTGGGCGGGGTCGCGGCTGGCTTTGTCGAAGTCGATGACGGCGTCGAAGGTTCCGCTGGTCAGGACGAAGTGGTTGACGGCCTGGCGCATCTTTTCGCCGTCGGGGCTGAAGTAATTGGCTCCGGCGAAGGGTCCGAGGGTGGTGCCGATGACCTTGATGCCGCGGGCGTGGGCTCGCTGGGCGATCTGGGCGTAGCCCCATTCGATCTGCTCGGCGGTGATGGACTCGTTGGGTGCGAGGGGGAAGAAGGTGCGGCCGATGTCGTTGGTGCCGAGCGAGAGGATGAGGTAGCGGGCTCTGGGTTGGGCGAGGACGTCGCGGTCGAGACGCGCGATGGCGGACTGGCCGGTTCCATCGTGCAGGACGCGGTTGCCGGAGATGCCGAGGTTCAGGACGCCGAGGTTGTGAGTGGCAGGGTTGGCGGCGAGGCGGACGGCGAGGTCGTTGGGCCAGCGAAGGTTTTTGTCGGGGGTAGAGTGGAAGCCGTCGGAGATGGAGGCTCCGAGGACGACGATTGCGGCGGCGGTGGGGCCGGCGTCTACATCGACAGCTTTGAGCAGGGGCCAGGATGTGAGTTTTGTGGCACCTTCGAGGGTGGGCTGGGAGGAGGCGTCACCGCGGATGGAGAAGTTGGTGGAGCTGCCGAGTTGGTGGACGGTCAGCGTGACTCCGGTTTGGGCGGGGACGAAGATGCTTACGGCGAGGTCGGCGAATGGTTTCACGGGCAGGGCGATGGGGTCGCTGACGGCGTAGGTTCCGGCGGGGATGGTGACCGAGGCTGCGCCGCCAAAGGTCACGGCGTGGTCGGTGGCCGGGATGATCGCGCTGGTGCCGGGGCCGGTGCTGAGGGCGGCGTGGACGTCAGACAGCTTGAGTTGGGTGGGGTTGCCTTCGTTGGAGATGCGGAGGCGGATGGATTTGCCGCCGATGGAGAGGTGGACGATGTCGCGGAAGGTGGTGCCCTCTGGCGCGATGGCCAGGGTGGGGGCGGGCATGGGGGCGGCGGCCCAGGAGCCGGTCCAGGTTGTGGTTGGTTGGGCGGAGACGGAGAGGGCGGTAAGTAGGGCGAGGGCTAGGATGGCTAGGCTCATGAGGATAAAATTTTACACCCCACCTCAATCGATCAATCTGATTGAGATGGGGTATCCGGGAGTTGTGCGCGTGGCGAGGGTTATTTTTTGTCTTCGAAGAGTTTTAGATCGATGGCTGCGGCCATAGCTTCCATGCCGGCGTCGTTGGGGTGGAGGTGGTCGGCGTGGGGTGGGGCGTTGAAGCGGCTGTCGAAGGCGCCTGTGGCCTTGTCGATGGTGGCGGCGTCGAAATCTATGAAGCCATCGAAGACTGTGGTGGTGCGGATCCACTGGTTAACGGCTTTGCGGACGACTTCACCTTCGGGGGAGGCGTATCCGGCTCCGAGGTAGGGGGTGAGGGTGGCTCCGATGACCTTGATGTCGTGGTCGTGGGCGCGGTCGGCTAGCTGGGTGAGGCCCTGGATGAGGTCTTCGGTGGTGATGGGGTCGTAGGGCTTCTTGGGGTCGAAGGAGTGCCCGATGTCGTTAATGGACTCTAGGATGATGAGGTACTTGACGCTGGACTGGGCGAGCACGTCGGCGTCGAAGCGCGCGAGGGCGGAGGGTCCGGTGACGTCGTGCAGGACGCGGTTGCCTCCGATACCGAGGTTGAGGACGCCGAGGTTGGCGGTCTTTTTATTGGCGGCAAGGCGGCGGGCGAGGAAGTCGGGCCAGCGCTTGTTCTGGTCGACGCTGGAGTAGGTTCCGTCGGTGATGGAGTCGCCGAAGGCTACGATGGAGGCGTCGTTGGCAGCGGCTTTTACGTCTACGGCCTTGAGAAAGTACCAGGAGGCGGAGGTCTTGGTGATGGTGTCGTCGGCGGGGAGGGTGGCGTCTTTTACGACGTTGCCGGGGACGATGTAGTTGGTCTGGTAGGCGGAGTTATGGACGGTGAGGTGGGTGATCTTCTGGGCGGGGAGGAAGACGCTGATGGCGAGGTCGCCCTGCGCGGGGAGATTGATGGCGGTGGCGTCGGAGACGACGTGGGCGCCGGGCGGGATGCTGATGGTGGGGTGTCCGCCGAAGGTGACGGCATTGTTGGTGTTGGGGGTGATGTCTCCCTTGGCTCCGGCGGGGTTGGTGGCCAGGGCGATTTGGACGGCGGAGATGGCGAGGGGTTCGGTGCCGAACTGGTTGGAGAGCTCGATGCGGACGAAAGAGCCACCCAGGGAAACGTGGACGATCTGGCGGAGGGTGGTGTCGGCGGCGGCGATGTTGTCGCGGGTGTTGGCGCGGTCGACGTCGGCGGTGGCCCAGGTTCCGACCCAATGATCGGGCGCGGCGGCGGCGTGGGCGAGTGGCGCGGAGAGGGCGACGGCGATGAGGGCGCGGAGGAATGTTTTCATGGTGGAGATAATGATCGTTGTTAGGGGCAGGTTGTGCAAGGGGAGCGCGCAATCCCATCTCAATCGATGAAGCCGATTGAGATGGGGCACCCTGGGATTTTTGGTTGGGATGGGAAGGCTAAATACTGAGATTCTGTGCTTTGCTCAGAATGACCTCAGCGGCTGGGGTATTCTTTTTGGCATGGCTAAATCGGTTGATGTGAGGGCGTTTGGGGTGCTGCCGGATGGTTCGGTGGTGTCGGTTTACACGGTTCAGAACGGTGGAGTGGTTGCGCGGTTTTTGGATTATGGGGCTCGGCTGATCGGGCTGTGTACGGTGGATGGGACTGACGTGGTGCTGGGATACACCACGATTGAGGAGTATCTGGCGGACCGGACGTACTCGGGTGCAGTGGTGGGGCGGGTTGGGAATCGCATTGGCAAGGGTACGTTTTCGCTGGATGGCCAGAGCTACCAGATACCGTTGAATAATGGGCCGAACAGCCTGCATGGTGGGCCGGTCGGGTTCGACAAGAAGGTTTGGGCGACTGTGGTGACAGACGATGGCGTGGAGTTTACGCTGGTCAGCCCGGATGGCGATCAGGGGTATCCGGGGACGCTGACGGTTGTGGTTCGCTACACGGTGACGGCGGATGCGGTGCGCGTGGATTATTCCGCGACGACGGATTCGGCGACGGTGGTGAACCTGACGAATCATGCGTACTTCAACCTGGCGGGCGAGAGCAGTGGCTTGATTCTGGATCACGAGATGATGTTGACCGCCGACCGGTATACGCCGACCGATGAGGCTTTGATTCCGACCGGCGAACTGGCTCCTGTGTCGGGGACTCCGTTTGATTTTGCGAAGTCGACTAGGATCGGTGATCGAATCGACGCCGATCACATTCAGTTACAGCGCGCGGGCGGGTATGACCACAACTGGGTGATGGGCAACGCGGGCGAGATGAAGCTGGCGGCCAAGCTGACCGATCCGGCGAGTGGGCGGACGATGACGGTGGAGACTACGGAGCCGGGCATTCAGTTTTACTCTGGGAACTTTGTAAATCCGGATGCGACTGCTGGAAAGTATCCGAGGCGTGCAGGTCTGTGTCTGGAGACACAGCACTATCCGGATTCGCCGAATAAGCTGGACTGGCCGACTACTGTTTTGCGGCCGGGAGAGACGATGCATTCGACGACGGTGTTTACGTTCGGGATCGCTGGACAAGGATGAACAAGGTAGTGGCTTCGGCCGATGCGGCCGTCGCGGATTTGCGCGACGGCATGAGCATGATGGTGGGCGGATTTGGGTTGTGCGGTATTCCCGAGAATCTGATTGCAGCGTTGGTGCGGCGGGGGATCAGGGGGCTGCACACCATCTCGAACGACATGGGTGTGGATGGGTTTGGACTGGGGTTGATGCTGGAGGCGGGGATGATCGCCTCGCATACGGGCAGCTATCTGGGGGCGAACAGGCTGCTGGCGAAGCTGGCGCTGGAGGGGGGACTTCGGCTGACGCTGATTCCGCAGGGGACGCTGGCGGAGCGGATGCGGGCGGCGGGTGCGGGGATTCCGGCGTTTTATGTTCCGGGAGGTGTTGGAACGGTGGTAGCCGAAGGCAAGCCGGTGGCGGAGTTCGATGGGCGCGAGTATCTCCTGGAGACTGCGTTGAAGGCAGATGTGGCTATCATCAAGGCGTGGCGCGGGGATTCGCACGGGAACCTGGTGTATCGGAAGACGGCGCGGAACTTCAACCCGGTGATGGCCACGGCCGCGGCGCTGACGATTGCAGAGGTGGAGGAACTTGTCGCGCCGGGAGAGCTTGATCCTGACCACGTGGTGACGCCGGGGATTTATGTAGACCGGGTGGTGCTGGGGGAGAGGTATCTGAAGCCGGTGGAGGCTCGGTTTATTGCGGAGCATGGCGGGAAGGTGGCTGCCGAATGAATCCCAAAGAACTGATTGCGCGTCGGATTGCCCGGGAGATTCGGGATGGGTTTTATGTGAATCTGGGGATCGGGATACCGACGTTGGTGGCGAATTTTGTGCCGGCGGGAATCGACGTGGTGCTGGAGTCGGAGAACGGGATGCTGGGGATGGGGCCGGTATCGGGTGCGGATTGCGAGGACACGGACATCATCAACGCGGGGAAGCAGTTGGTGACGGAGCGGCCGGGCGCGAGCTACTTCGGCAGCGACGAGTCGTTTGCGATGATTCGCGGCGGCCACATGGATATCAGCGTTCTGGGCGCGATGCAGGTGTCGCGGACGGGCGATCTGGCAAACTGGACGATTCCGGGGAAGATGGTGAAGGGAATGGGCGGGGCGATGGACCTGGTGGCCGGGGCTCGGAGGGTGATTGTGGCGATGCTGCATAACGCGAAGGACGGGTCGCCGAAGATAGTGGAGGCGTGCACGCTGCCGCTGACGGGGCGCGGGGTGGTGGACGATATTGTGACGGAGCTGGGGTGGATTACAGTCGGGCCGGAGGGGTTGACGCTGGTGGAGATCGCGGAGGGGGTGTCGGTGGAGGAGGTGCGGCGGAGGACGGGGGCTTGGTTGGAGGTGGGGGCGAATCTTCGGGTGATGGTGGGTTCGGGGAGCGGGAGGGGTTGTTGCACCCCACCTCAATCGGTAGGACTGATTGAGATGGGGCACCCGGGCTTAGGGTGAACCTGGATGTAGAACGGTCGTTTGCTGGCCGCAAACGATACCCCACCCTTTCGATAAGGCCGAAAGGATGGGCCACCCGTTCTTGCCTCTTCCGAGGAAACTGTCACCAAGGATAGGCCCAGGGGCTGCCGGTGGCTTGTAGACTGTTTGGATGAGTGTCAATCTTAGTTCTGCGACTCGGCCGCATCGTAGGTATAACCCGTTGCGGAGGCAGTGGGTCTTGGTCTCGCCGCAACGGACGGCGCGACCGTGGCAGGGGCAGACTACTAAGCCGGTGGCGGCAGAGAAGATCGCCTATGATCCCGAGTGCTATCTGTGTCCGGGAAATCCGCGGGCCGGCGGGGCGGTGACGCCGAAGTATGACGCGGTGTATGCGTTTGATAACGATTATCCGGCGCTGCTGTCGGATGAGGGTGAGCTGCCTGCCGCGACGGCTGGGAGCCTGCTGATTAGCGAGCCGGAGGTTGGCCGGTGTCGCGTGATCTGCTTTGATCCGGACCACAGTCTGACGCTGTCGCAGATGCCGCTGGCGTCGATCGAGCGGGTGATTGAGTGCTGGAAGACAGAGACGGCGGAGTTGGGTGCGCTTCCGTCGATCAATTATGTGTCGATCTTTGAGAATCGCGGGGCGATGATGGGGTCGAGCAATCCGCACCCCCACTGCCAGGTCTGGGCGACGGGGCATGTGCCGGACGAGCCAGAGATTGAAGGCGTGGCGCAGGCGAAGTACTTTGGCACGCATGGGCGGACGCTGCTGGGGGATTATCTGGCTCAGGAAGTCGGTGAGGAGCGCGAGGTCTGCGCAAACGAGGAGTTTGTGGCGGTGGTGCCGTACTGGGCGGTGTGGCCGTTTGAGACACTAATTTTGCCGCGTACTCAGATTGGGAGCTTTACTAATTTTTCGGCGTCGACAACGGCTGGCTTGGCGGATATTTTGAAGCGGATGACGACGCGCTACGACAATCTGTTTCAGGTGAGCTTTCCTTATACGATGGGGTTCCATCAGCGGCCCACGGATGGAGAAAACTACCCGGAGTGGACGTTTCATGCGCACTTTTTTCCGCCTCTACTGCGTTCGGCAGAGATTCGGAAGTTTATGGTTGGGTTTGAGATGTTGGGAATGCCGCAGCGGGATATTACTCCGGAGAAGGCGGCGGAGATGTTGCGCGGGTGTTCAGAGTAGGGCAAGGGCATTGGCTGATTCTTGAGCTGACAGCTAAAGCAAGGGCTGGTTAAAGATGCCAGCTAAGACGGGGGAAGTATGGGACGGGTTCAGGGATTGTTGGTGCGGCATCGGGCGGCGGCTGGGGTTGAAGCGGCGGCGGTGTATCAGGCGCCGGGTCGCGTGAATTTGCTGGGCGAACACACCGACTACAGCGGTGGATTTTGTATGCCTGCAGCGATCAGCTTCAATACCCTGGTAGCCGCCTCGCCTCGTGAAGACTCGTTGCTGCGGATGCATTCGGTCGAGTTTGAGGAGACGGTGGAGGTGGACCTGCGGGAGTTGCGGGTTCCGGCTGCGGACGGCAAGACTCATTGGAATTTTTATGTCGAGGGGACAGCGTGGAGCCTGGCGCAGGAGCCGGGGATTGCATTGCGTGGCTCAGACCTGACGATTACTGGGAACGTTCCGTTGGGCGCGGGGTTGAGTTCATCGGCGTCGGTGGAGGTGGCGACGGCAACGGCGCTGCTCGGGATTGC
>JAYVZU010000474.1:0-3731 GCA_043783075.1 Rhodanobacteraceae bacterium | reverse complement strand
GCACCCATCACTCGGGCGTCCTTCTCTTCGACGGCAGCACCCTCGCACCGTACGGCCATCTCCCCGCATCCGAGATCACAGCCCTCGCCGCCGCCGATGCCACTTCCATCCTCGTCGGCACCCATAACTCGGGCCTCATCTACCTCCACGCGGGTACCGTCCAGCAAGCCTCCGGCCTACCCGATAACCAGATCGACTCCATCCTCGTTGCCAACGGCAAAGCCTACGCCGGAACCCCCCTCGGCATCGCCCAATTTGACCTCACCCAGCCCGACCTGAAGGCCCAACGCATCCTCGCCGCCGGAACCTTCGCCCACGCCCTCGCGTCAGTCGGTCCAGTCCTTCAAGTCGGAACACTCGACCGTGGCATCCAGCAAATCTCGCTCGCCGGCCCCGCCCGAATCCTACCCATCGCCGCCGAAATCAGCGCCAACCAAACCGGAACAATGCGTATATACAGTTTTGTATATACACATGGCCTTTCCACCCCCCTTTACGCCCTCACAGACGGCAATCTCCTCGCCCAAACAACCTCCGGCTGGCACCCCGCCCTGACCCCACCAACCACCACCCTCGCCGACCGAAACATCTCCGCCCTGGCCTTCTCGGCCGACGGAAGCCTCTACGTAGGCTTCTTCGACCACGGTCTGGACATCCTCCCAGCCAACGGCCGAACCCACCACCTCGAAGACGATAACCTATTCTGTATCAACCGTTTAGTCCTCGATCCCACACGCCAGACCATCGCCGCCGCCACCGCCAACGGCCTCGTCCTCTTCGACCGCCAGGGCACCCCGCGCCAAACCCTCACCCGCCGCGACGGCCTCATCTCCGACCACGTCACCGACATCGCCTTCACCCCCACCGGCACCACAGTCGCAACCCCCGCCGGCCTGACCTTCATCACTCCCGCCGCAGCCGAAAGCCTCTACGCCTTCCAAGGCCTTGTAAACAATCACGTTTACACGCTTGCAGCCACCAACGATCACGTGCTCGCGGGAACCCTCGGCGGCATTTCATTGCTTGAATCCAACGCCGTCAAGCGCAACCTCACTGCCACCAACTCCGGCCTGAAACATAACTGGGTCACGGCTCTCGCGCCATCTCCGCAAGGTGGTTGGCTGGTCGGAACCTACGGTGCCGGCCTGATGTCCCTCTCCGCCGACGCCAACACATTTACTCCCATCGATCTCCCCGCCGGTACCCCCCGCGACCTCGTCATTAACCCGAACGCGCTACTCGTCACGCGCACCCATATTTATGCTGGCACCCTCAACCACGGCGTGCTTATCTTCAACTCCGCTACCAACCGCTGGTCCGTCATCGAGACTGGCTTACCGTCACTCAATGTAACTGCCTTCGCCGTCAACGACGGAGTGGTCTACATCGGAACTGAAAATGGCCTCGTCCGAATCCCCGAGGCTAAACTCCCATGAAACCAAACTGGTTACAACTTCGAATGTGCCCCATTCATCGCGCCTTCTGCGGTGAGTGGGAAAGTAAACTCTTCATCGCGGCGCTCTTGCTCCTACTCTCCTTCAGCGCGGCCAGCGCCCAATCCGGCATCCTGATCCCGCGCGACAAGCAAGCCCCCGACCCCACCGTACTCTCGCTCGAAGAGATGTCCGTCGACATCACGATCGACAACGGCGACGCCCACATTTCTATCCTGCAGATCTTCCTTAACCACTCGCAAAACATCGAGGAAGGCACCTACCGCTTCGCCCTCCCTACCGGTTCTGCGGTGTCCGATTTTGCCGTATGGGACGGCGTCACGCGCATCCCAGCCGTCATCCTGGAGCGCAAGCGCGCCGAGCAGATCTACGATCAGCTACGTCTGCAGTCCATCGACCCCGGCCTGCTCGAAATGGGTGAGACCAACAGCATCAACTCAAATAGCACTGCGGTCTTCACCACCAGGATCACGCCCATCCCGGCCTACGGAACCAAGCGGTTGGAGCTTGAATATCACCAGCGCCTCTCCGCCACTGACTTCAAACATTTCTTCGCTCTACCACTCAGACCCAACGACGGACAGAAGCAATCCGCACACCACTTCAAACTGCATTTCGTCATGCACTCTTCTCACGTCTTCGACACCTTTCAGACCCCATCGAAGCTCTATCCGCTCAAGCTCGCGTTCACATCGGCCAACGCCGCCGAAGGTAGCTTCGAGGGCGACAACGTCTCGCTCGACGAGGTCTTCTCCGCCACGTGGCACCTCATCCCACAAGCCTCTGACGATCTCGACATCATCACCTTCCGCAACCCCAACGCGCCGCTCCCCGACGCCGGCACCAGCCTGACCGCAAACCTCGCAAAGACCCCCGAACACGGCATCTTTGAGGCACAGTTGCTCGTAGCCGATCCCAAGCCGCAGGCTTCGGCGCCCTTAACCGCGCATACGCAAATCCTGCTCTTTGACACATCGCTCTCGATGCAGTGGGAGAAGCTCGAACGCTCCTACGCCGCGCTCGAATCTGTACTGCGCGCTCTAAAGCCTGCCGACCACTTCAACGTCATCCTCTTCAACCAAACGGTCACACCTTTCAAACCCGCACCAGTCCTGGCCGATGCGACAGCAGTCCAGCAAGCTCTTGACTTCGTACGCAACAGCAAGCTCCGCGGCGGCACCGATCTTGGTCGCGCGCTGGCAACCGCGCTGGCGCAATCCACTGAATCAAATACCTCGCTCGTGCTGCTCACCGACGGCGGCTCTAACTCCGGTGACACGGTGATCCCTAGCAAAATCGCGGCGAATTACGCGGCAAAGTGGAAGCAACTCCCGCATCCGCCGCACACCGCAGTCTTCGCTGTGAGCGACGACGCCAACCTGACTCTCCTCCGCAACCTCTCGCGTAACGGCGGCTTTCTGGAGTCGGTTCTCTCCACCGAACCGGTTGACTTCCACATCCAATCCTTCCTCTCGAAGCTCACCCGCGCACCCGTCGCCGGCGTCTCGCTCACGCCCGATCCCGCCGCCGCAACCAGGCTCATCTACCCCCTCGACGATTCCGTCTATGCCGGTTCCATCGCGAAGTGGGTAGGCCAATATACCCCGTCAAAATCTCCGCTTGGCCTCACCGTAAAAGGCACACGCGATGGCGTCGCCTTTGAAGCGAAAGCCTCCACCGCTCTACCCGAGTCCGATCTCTCTCACCCACAACTTCCGCGGCTATGGGCACAGGCTCGCGTCAACGCGCTGCTCGATGAGATCGATCGCAATGGAGAGACTTCCGCTGCCATCGACGAGATCATCCGCCTGTCGCGCCGCTACAAGTTCGTAACGCCTTATACGTCGTTCCTCGCGGTGCCGCGTTCGCTGCTACGGCCCCGCGTCATCCGGCCTGGCGACCCCGTATTGCGCGTCCGCACCGATGCTCAAATAACCAGCGTCATCGCGCTCTTTCCGTTCGGCCTCACCAAGCCACTACGCCACTTGGCGAGCGAAGACCTGCAGGCCCCCGGCGACGAAGCGAACCGTCTGTGGGAGACCCGCTTCCTCGCCCCGCCAGAGATGAAAGACGGTACCTACTCGGTGCGTCTTATCCTGCGCGACCGCAACGGCCACACCTACAACGAGGCCAAGACCTTCGTCATCGCCAGCACGCCGCCAACGGTCAAATTGCAGCTCCCCCGCACCAGCCTCCACCGCGGCGAGACGCTAGAAATTCGCGCTTCAGCAACCGCCTCCACGCGAACACTGACGGCACACCTGCAAGGCGCTGCGC
>JAYVZU010000473.1:0-3731 GCA_043783075.1 Rhodanobacteraceae bacterium | reverse complement strand
TCCCCCCGGGCGCGGCGGCTCTCGGCGGCTTCAACATGCTGCTGGTCGATAACGGCGGCCCGTACCGAACCCGCCTCGTCACCATGGCGACTGTCCTGTTCGGAGGCGCGATCACCTTAGTTGCCGGTTCATTGGTCCCCCCGGAGATCGGCATCACCCTCGGCATCACAGCCGTCGTCTGCTTCCTCATCATCTTTGCGCGCGTCCTGTCGCAGCCTCTCACGTCCGCCAGTGTCCTCATTCTGGTGCTCTACTTCGCCGGCCTCGGAGGTGTACAGCATACCCTTGGCGGCGCTCTGCTCTCCGCAGAGATGATGCTCCTCGGAGGCGCTTGGGCCGTAGTCCTCAGCCTCTTCCTGTGGCCGGTCGACCCCTTCCGTCCCGCCCGCGTCGCCGTCGCCGAGTGCTACCACGCCATGGCCATCTTCGTAGACGCGCTCGGCACCTCGCCCGCATCCGTCGAGCAAGCTGCGTTTGAGTGGCAACGTCAGCAGCGCGCCCGCATGGAAGACGCCCGAACAGCCCTCGCCGCCACCGCCGCCCGCGCCCCGTCAAGAACCATCCGGGCCAGAAACCTGACCGTGCTGCTGGAGACCGCAGACCTCCTCCTCGCCAGCGCCATGCGACTCACAGAACTAGCCGACGTCGCGCAATCCTCAACGCTGGTCGACGCAGACGACGCGCGTCAGCGGCTAGCCAGCATGGCTGAGTGGCTCGCCGGAGCCGAACGCGCCATCTATCAGGCGCTGCTCGAAAAGCCAGCCGACGGCGCCTCCGCCTTTGGCCACGAAGGCTCGCAGCGAGTCCAATACATCACACGACGCCGCGCAGAAATCAACACGATCGAAATCAACACGCCAGGCTCTATGCTTGCCCATGTCCTCTCCGAAGAGCGCGAGGCTCTGCTCGAACTCGAAATCTCGTTTGACGCAGTCGTCGCCATCTGGACCGGCGCGGAGGTTCGTCGCACCCCGTGGCCCACCGGCGTAGAAGTGACCGAAAAGCCTGCGTGGGACTGGGTCTGGATCGACTCCGGCTGGCTCGACGCTGTGCAGGCCAACTGGACCATGGACTCCGCCATGCTTCGCCACACGCTGCGCGTCACCGTCGTCGGTATGGTCGACGTCATCGTCATGCGCGCCATCCACGTCAACCACGGCTTCTGGCTGCCCATGACGTCCATCATTCTGCTGCAACCCTACAGCGCCGGAACCACGCGCAAGAGCGTCCAGCGCGTCACCGGAACCGTCCTCGGAGGAATCCTCGCTGCGATCCTCGCGGCAGCAATCCCCAGTCAGGCGTGGATGATTCCGCTCATCACCCTGCTCGCCACCCTCACCGTAGCCACCTTTGCCGTCGACTATGCGCTCTACTGCTTCTTCCTCACGCCAACGTTTGTGCTGCTTAGCCTGCCGCATCCTCACGACTGGCGCTACGCCGGAATCCGCATCGGCACGACGCTGGTTGGCGCTGTCATCGCTATCGTCGCAATGCGATACCTGTGGCCAGAACGCGCCGAGGAAGAACTAGGCCGTCTACTCCGGCGAGGAGCATCCGCCGACGCCGCCTACCTGCGCGCGATGCTGCGCTGCTGGGAGTCGGACGACAAAGACAAGCGCCGCACCGAGCGGCAGGTCCTCGCCCCCGCCCGCCGAGCCTGCGGCCTGGCCAGCAACGACGCCGAGGAAGCCGTCGATCGCGTCATGCAGGAGCCGCAATTCGGCAGCCTCGCCAGCGACGAGCTCCAACTCCGCAACGAGGCCCTGACCTTCGCAACCTACCTGCGCCGCCTCACACAAAGCATCACCACCCTCGCCGTCGTCGGACGCCCCACGCCACTCACCCACGCCCGCCTCACCCGAGTCGCCGAGCGCATGGAGCGCATCTTCCGCGGCTCCGAACCTGTCGGCGCCGACGAAGTAAATCCCACCGCTGGCCTCGCGCTCGTCAACGTGGCGGAAGAGCAGATGCAGCGCGTCGAGCGACAGGTCGGAATTCTCGAACGCGCCGCCGCTGCGTTCCGTGTGGCCTGATGCACAGGTTGACCCTCGAAAAGGAAAGGGTGCCCCATGTTCGACGTGCGTGTTATCGCGTCCACCATGGGGATACTCACTCACCCGAAGTCCCGAGTAACCACCACAGCCCCATCCTCCAGCAACGCATAACTCCGGAAGCTCGACCAAAGATAGTCTTCCGGCTTCTCGACCAACCCACGATGAACCGGATTTCGATGAATATACCGAAGCTTCTCAATCCGCTTCTCATTCGTAAAGATGTTGAAGTCGTAATACCGTGGCAGCCAAAACGGCGACTCCGACGACTTCCGCGAAACCTCGCGTTTGATCGATCCCAGCGCAATAAACAATGGAAAGTCCCGCGGCTCCGTCAGAAGCAGATGAACATGTTCCGGCATCACCACATAGCCGACGACATCAAACTGGTAACGAATCCGTCGCGATTCAAGCACCGTCAGAAATAGAGCTTTCGCATCCGGCGATCGCAGGTATGCATTGCGATCCTGGCAACTGAACGTAATGTTGTGGAGATTGCCTGTGTTCTGGCGACGTTCAAGCCGTCTTGGCATCCTGCGATATTAGCCCACAAACAGTGAGTATTCCCATGGTCAACGCCAAACTGCGCGCCGAACATGGGGCACCCTAGATTTCAAACGTACGCCACCGGTTCAGCAGCACGAACCCCGTCACCACCAGCGAAGCACATAGCCCCAACCACAACCCCCGCGCACCCATCTGCTGATGGAAGCAAAGGTACGTCCCCAGCGGCAGCCCCAGCAGCCAGTAGCTGCACGTATGTGTAATCAGGCCGGAGTGCGTATCCCCCGCCCCGCGCAACGCGCCCAGCGCCGTAATCTGCAGCCCGTCGCATAGCTGAAAGATCGACGCAATCAGAAACAACGGAACCGCCGCCGCGATCACCGGACCATCATGCGTGAACGCCGAAGCGATCAACCGAGGTGCAGTCAGAAATAGTACCGACGCACACAGCATCACGCAGCCACCCAACACAATCGCCGCCCAGCCCGCAGCTTTCGCTTCCGTCGCAGACCCGCGCCCAATCGCCTGTCCCACCCGCACACTCGCCGCCGCTGAAATCCCCAGCGGAATCATGAACGTGAACGAGATGCAGTTCAGCGCAATCTCATGCCCTGCCAGTGGGACCGGCCCCAGCGTCGCGATGATGCTCGTAACCACGGCGAAGATCGCAATCTCCACCAAAATCGTAGCGCCCGAAGGAACCCCGAGCGCCAGCAGCTGCCGCAGGCTATGCCACCGAGGCCGCAAGCTATGCAGCAGCCCATGATTCAACAACCCGTACTGATTCTTGCGGTTCACAAGCAAGATCGCGATGATCGCAAACACTGCCTGATAAACCCGAGCCAACGAAGTCGCAATCCCCGACCCCACCACTCCATACGCTGGCCATCCAATCTGAACTCCAGCAATACTGAAGTCGTGCTGAAAGATCAGCAGCCAATCAAAGAAAATGTTGACGAGATTCGCCGAGATCAACGCCGCCGCAACAATCCGCACGTGATTAAACGCCTGCAGATAACGTCGCAGCGCAAAATAAACCATCAGCGGGATCGTCCCCCACGAGAGCGCCTGCAGCGTCGGAATCGCCGACTCAAAGATCGCCCGCTCCGCAGGCAGATGCCGCAACCCAAACGGTGCCAACGCATACAGCGCCATCAGCAGCAGCCCAATCGCCGT
>JAYVZU010000472.1:0-11208 GCA_043783075.1 Rhodanobacteraceae bacterium | reverse complement strand
TCTCGTCGCCGATGACGTGCACGCGATATCACTCGCTGATCGTCCAACAGCAGGGATTGCCGGAGGAGCTGGAAGTTTCGGCGCGGACGACGGATCGGGATACTGGGGAGTCGACGATTATGGCGCTGCGGCATCGCACGCTGCCGATCGAAGGCGTACAGTTTCATCCGGAGAGCGTACTGACCAGCCACGGGCGCACGATGATTGAGAATTTTTTGAAGCTGTAGTCTTTAGGTTCCAGGAGCCGTAATGAACGCTGGATGGCTGGTTGCGATGTGCCTGTTGGGAGCTTCCGCGACGGCTCAGTCGAAGGTTTCGGACAGGGCGTTGGGCTCCGTCCCGACGGATCAGGCTGTCGTCGATGCGCCGACCGCCGGGCCGTTGATGCTGATTGATGGTCGCGCCCAGCTTGTGGGGAGCGTGAAGGTGACGGCCAAGCCGAATCGCAACGCAGTCGTAAACCTGACGCGGGGCGGTGGGGTGCTGGTCTGCCGGACGACTGCCGTTCATCTGACGCAATCGACCGATGAGGCGCTCTTGCTGGCGCTTGATCGCGGTGCGATGGAGGTCCACATGAAGGCCAAGCCGGCGGATGTGGTGATTACGCCGGACCTGCGGTTCACGATGGACAAGGCCGGCCCGCTGGATTTGCGGATGCGGGTTACTTTCAACGGTGATACCTGCGTTGAGAATCGCGGGCGAAAGGCACCGCCGCTGCATATCTCCGACGCATTTGGGGACATTGCGTACGACGTAAAACCCGGCCAGCATGTGATGTTCGAGCGCGGGAATTTGCGGTCGGTGATGGACCGGGAGACGACGCCGTGCGGTTGCCCGCCGGATGAGAAGTCCGCCATAACGCTGGCGCAGGCGATGAAGCGCGGCGGGCCGATAACGCCGCGGCAGGCTGCTGCGATTCATCCGTTTCCGACTGCGCAGAGTGACGGTCTGGCGGCGCCGGAGCCGGGAGTTTCTGAGACTCTGGGGGAGCGGCACGTGCAGGTGGGGACGACGCTGGCCTTCGATCCGACCGCTGCCGATAGCTCCAAGCGCGGCGAACCCGATGCTGGAACGCGCCCTGCAAAGCGCAAAGGCCCCTTGGCGGCTATCGGGCGGTTCTTCAAACGGCTGTTCGCACGATAACCGGCCTGAGGTGCTGCGATACAATCATTGGGTTGGGGCAGCGTATGATTTCGCGGCTTACGACACACCTTTCAAGAAGATTTTGCTAAGAGGATTTCTTTATATGTCGATTCCTGCCACCCAGATGCGTCCCGGCATGATCATCAAGTTCAAGAACGACCTTCACTCGGTCTTCTCGGTCGAGCACCGCACTCCCGGGAATCTCCGCGCCTTCATTCAGGCTAAGCTGACAAATATACGCACCGGAGCCTCCTTCACTGAGCGCTTCCGCTCGCCGGACCCCATCGAGCGAGTCTACGTCGACGAAATTAAGATGGAATTTCTGTACAACGACGGCGACGACTATTACTTCATGGATGAGCAGTTTGAACAGACCATGCTGAAGCGTGACATTCTCGGGGACGCCGTCGACTACCTGACCCCCAACCTTGGCATCGCCGTCAGCTTTCACGATGGCAAAGCCGTGGGCATCGACCTCCCGACCGCTGTCATCATGACCGTGATTGAGACCGAGCCGGGCATCAAGTCGGCGACCGCATCTTCCGTGACGAAGCCGGCCAAGACGGAGACTGGTCTTGTCGTGCAGGTTCCGCCGTTCATCAACGAGGGTGAGAAGATCCGCGTGGATACGGCCGAAGGCGCCTACATGAGCCGTGCGTAAATATTTTGCTTGAGACAAGTGGAAGCCCCGGCGATGACCTGGGGCTTTCTTCTTGTAAGATTTGCACGCCGTCACCGGCGATGCGAGACTGAGGGCAATGAGCGATAGCTTACAGGTTCGGCACTACCTCGTAAAAGGTCGGGTGCAGGGTGTTGGGTTTCGGTGGTTTGTCCACGGTCGCGCGGCAGAGATCGGCATGCGCGGCTGGGTGAAGAACACTGACGAGGGCCACGTGGAACTGGTCGCAGCAGGTCACGCGGAGCAGATTGCCGAGTTGCGCGAGGCGCTGCGGCAGGGCTCGCGTGGCAGTCGCGTAGATGCCATTGTGGAACATGAACTGGAAGAGCAGGAAGCGGATAAGCTTGGTCCGTTCGAGATTGAAGGAGCCTGGTGAAGGATATGACGAACGAAGTGAATTGTGAGCCGTTGAAGCATCTGATCCGGACTGTTCCGGACTTTCCGAAGCCCGGGATTTTGTTCTACGACATTACGACGCTGCTGAAGGATAAGACGGGCTTCGCACAGTTGATCGACGCCTTTGCCGCGTATTACATCGGCAAGGAGATCGACCTGGTGCTGGGCATTGAGGCGCGTGGATTTATCTTTGGACCGGCGCTGGCTTATCGTCTGAATGCAGGCTTTGTGCCGGTTCGCAAGCCGAAGAAGCTGCCGGCTCCGGTGGCCAAGGTGAACTACGACCTGGAGTACGGTACGGATTCGCTGGAGATCCATCTGGATGCGATTGAGCCGGGTCAGCGGGTACTGATTGTCGACGATTTGCTGGCGACCGGCGGCACAATGCAGGCTACGGTGAAATTGGTACGACAATTGGGCGGCGAAATTGTTAGTATCGGATTCGCGATCGAACTCGACTTTCTGAAGGGCCGTAGCAAGTTCCAGGAGTATGACGTATTCAGTCTCCTGCACTACGCCGAGTAAGTTCGTGTCGAGATTGTTGAGGATCACAATCTAAAAAGATGTTTGGTGCTGGAGTTGCTTTGATTACGAATTGGAAGATCTTGATTTCGGCGGCGCTGCTTCTTGTCGCCCAACCTGGTTTCGCGGACGATAAGGCGACTGCGACGGCTCGTCTGCAGAGCGTTGATGCACTGACGGCACTGGACAGCCCGGCTGTGAAGCCGTGGCACCTGAAGCTGAATGTGCAATTGTTTGACGATAGGGGTAAGCCGACGGAGCAGGGTGACATCGAGGAATGGTGGGCCAATCCGCAGCAGAGCCTGATCTCCTATACGTTTCCGTCGTATACCGGCAAGGTTCTGCAGACGGCCGACGGCACGTTCCGGACGGCACATTTTGGTGTTCCGCCGATGCTGGTGGCGTTGCTGCTGGATCAGGTGGTTCATCCGATGCCGCGGGCTGCGGACCTTGAAGGTACCGAGCCTACGTTGCGGAAGGAGACGGTCGCGACGCTGCCGCTCGCTTGCATTATGCTGTCGCAACCGCTGAAGGACGTACCGGTGCAGCCGTTGGGATTGTTTCCGACGTACTGTCTGGATGAGAGCAAAGATATTCTGCGAGCGACTTACTTTCTTGGGTCGGTTGCCGCCGTGCAGAATACAGTGGGCAAGTTTCAGAACCTAATGATTGCAACCAATGTGACGGTGAATGTTGGCGCGACGAAGCTGGCCGAGGCTCGGCTGACAGCGCTGGCCGGACTGAAGCCGGACGCGACGCTATTCGCGAAGCCGGAGGGATTTGAGCCGGTGGGGAAGATGACGCTCGTCTCCAGCGAAGTGATGAATGATCAGGCCCTGATCAAGGTTCCGACGGTCTATCCGGCCACAGCGAAGTCGAAACATTCCGATGGTGCAGTTGTGATGCGTGCAATCATTGGCCGCGACGGCCATGTCCATACGCTTCAGTTGAAGTCGACCCCGGATGCGGATTTGGCGCTTTCGGCGCTGTATGCGGTGCGGCAGTGGGTTTATAAGCCGTATTTGCTGAATGGTGAGGCTGTGGATGTGGATACGACGATTACGGTGAGGTTCCAGTACCGGGGTAAGTAGTCGGCTCAGCCGCAGAACAAAATTGGTGTTTGAAGGCCGCCGCCCTAACGACAACTACGGAGATTCTGGCTTTGCCAGAATGACGGCGGTGGTTGGGTTGTCGCTTTATCGCAACAGGGAAGTTGCCCTGACTTATAGTTTGAGTGGACATCAAGGAGAAATAAATGCTTCAGTCAAAAGGTTATGCCGCGCAGTCGCCCACTTCCGGGCTTGCACCGTTTAGTTTCGAGCGTCGCGATCCTAGTCCGCAGGATGTTGTGATTGAGATCGCTTACTCCGGGATTTGTCACTCGGATATTCACCAGGTACGCGATGAGTGGAAGAACGCGATGTACCCCATGGTTCCGGGTCACGAGATTGTTGGGCGTGTGACTGCGGTGGGTAGCGACGTGACGAAGTTCAAGGTCGGCGACCTGGCTGGGATCGGCGTTGCGGTGGATTCGTGCCGCGTTTGCCCGAACTGCAAGGCGAAGGAAGAGGCTTACTGCGAGAAGGGTTTCGTCGGCACGTACAACGCGCTGGGATACGATGGCGTGCTCGTCCACGGTGGGTATGCGGACAACATTGTTTGTGACCAGCACTTTGTGTTCTCGATCGCCGCCAGCCTGGAGTCGCAGCTTGCGGCAGTGGCTCCGCTGCTTTGCGCAGGCATTACGACCTATAGCCCGCTGCGCCACTGGAAGGTGGGTCCGGGGATGAAGGTTGGGATCGTCGGGCTGGGCGGGCTGGGCCACATGGGGCTGAAGTTTGCACACTCGTTCGGCGCGCACACCGTGTTGTTTACTACATCGGCCAGCAAGGAAGCGGATGGTCTGCGGCTGGGCGCGAATGAGGTTGTGATCTCGAAGGACGCGGACGCGATGGCGAAGCAGAAGGGCAGGTTCGACTTTATTCTGGACTGCGTCTCTGCTCCGCATGATTTGAACGAGTATCTCGGGCTGTTGAAGCTGAACGGGACTCTGTGCCAGGTTGGTCTGCCTGATGCTCCGTTGCCTGTTTCGGCTTTCTCGTTGATTACGAATCGCCGGAGTTTGTCGGGGTCGATGATTGGTGGCGTGGCTGAGACGCAGGAGATGCTGGACTACTGCGCGGCACACAACATTGTGTCGGATATTGAGCTGATCTCGTTCGACAAGGTGAATGAAGCTTATGACCGCGTGGTGAAGAGTGATGTGAAGTATCGGTTTGTGATTGATGTTAAGTCGCTGGCGTAAGAACGAACAAACAAGGCTTGACTAGGATCAAAGGGAAAAAGCGGGATAAGAACAGGACAAGACTCATTTGCCTTGTTTTACCCCGTCTTTCTTTTTTTGATCCTAGTTAAGTTTTGGTTTTAGATGAACAGCGTGAACATGGGTGATTCCAGCGGCAGGGTTTGGACTGGGCCGGTTAGTTTGCCAGTGCCGGCGTGGCGGGCGAAGACGGTGACGGATGCGGAATCCTGGTTGCCGCAGATGAGCCAGTTGCCGGAGTGGTCCAGTGTGAAGTGGCGTGGGGTTTTGCCGCCGCACGGCATGCGCTGGACGAAGGTTAGATTGCCGGTGGTCTCGTGGATGGCGAAGACGACGAGTGTATCTTCGCCTCGGTTGCTGGCGTAAAGATATTCGCCAGTTGGCGCGACGTAGATTTCCGCGGCTCCGTTTGTTCCGCGGAACCCGGCGTCGAGTGTGGACACTGAGTGGCCGGCGTTCGAGAAGATGGCCTGCGGCTCGATGCCGTGGGATGCGTGCGAATCGGTGAAGAGATATTGGTCTATGCGCGAGGCGAGTTCGTCGACCCCGTAAGCCCAGCGTTCGTTGGGGTGGAAGGCGAGATGTCGCGGGCCGCTGCCGGGTGTCATGGTCTGGAATAGGTGCGGCTTGCCGAGGTGCGCGGTCTTTGGATCGATCGGGAAGGTTACGATGGAATCGTCGCCGAGGTCGTTGACGATGATGAAGTGATTGTCGGGCGACAGGTTGGTCGAGTGCGGGTGGGGGCCATCCTGCTGCGGCCTTACGGGGCCGGTGTGGCCGAAGACAGATTTATCGTGGAAGTCGACGAGATCGACCGGCGGGGAGAGCAGGCCGTCGGGTAGGACGCGGTAGCTGGCGATGGTTCCGGCGTTGTAGTTCGCCACGTAGGCGGAGCGACCGCTGGTGTCAATCGAGATGTAGCAGGGTCCGTTGCCGCCGGATGAGACTTGCTGCAGCAAGAGCAGGGTGCCGGTTTCGGGATTCAGGTGGTAGACGAGGATTCCGGAGGTCTTGTCGTCGCCGGCGTTGACGGCGTAGATGAGGTGGCGGAGTTCGTTTTGGGGCTGAGCGCGACGCGGCAGGGCAAGCTCGGACCTGGGCTTCTGGGGCAGCGGGATGTAGATCTGGTTTTGGGCGAGGAACGATGGGCGAGTGCACTGCGAGGCGAGCACCGGATCGCTGAATCGACCCAGATTGGGATCGAATCGCGCGCTGTAGATGCCCTTGGCACCGGGTTGCGAGGTATCGGTACCGAAGAAGACGAGCGGATGCGGGAGCGGCGGCGCGGTCTTGGCCCCGGAGTGAAAGATGCCGGACTGCGCCTGCAACTTCGCGTGAATTGCCGTGGCGGGCAGCAGCGCGAGAAGTCGGCGGCGAGTGATCATCGTTGGGCGGACTTAGACCTTTGCTGCTCCGAAGTAGGCCGCGCTGGCGGGGTCGCCGGGCAACTGACCGCGGAAGCCCTCGGTTTTGACGTCGTCCGAGATGATTGGGAGCGAGGGCAAGCTGTCAGTGTTGCCGGCTTCCTTGACGACGGCGTTGGCGTGGTCGAGAACCTCGTCGACGGTCATGGTGTACATCTCGCGGCCGTTGTCGTAGCCGGATTCGATGGCCATTTTGAGGTAGCGGCCGGCGGCCTGGGCTGCCAGACGGTCGGTAATCACAAAGCCTGTAGACCGCTTCATCTCGACCCATGCCGTGTTGGGCATGGCGATCCAGACAGGGCGGCCGTTGACGGCGAAGCGGATGTCGGTGGCGTCGGCGTGGCGCGTGGCAATGGCGACGACGGTTCCCTTCCAGGTGCAGTGGAGGGGTTCGGCGGTCCAACGGTCGGTGACGGTGAAGTCTTCGTACATGTAATTAGATTAGCGGAGTTCGGGCTGGTTTGGAATGAGGGGGGGGTGATTTGGGTGGATGAGGAGGGGGAAAGGCAACGGCTTGAACGGGGATTCGTGGGATTAAGGTGGGATGGGGTCGGGTATGGTGAGATCCCATGTCTCAGAAGCGAGACATGGGGCACCGAAAGGGTTTGGGGTGGGGTTGAAGAGGACAAGTAACGGCAAGGGCTAGAGGCAGAAGCAGGTCCTCCCGCTTTGCGGAAGTATGACAAATCAGAGGTGTTGCGGAGGGGTTATTTGGCTGGGGTGGGGTTGGGGATGAACTTTGGGGTTTGGGGTTCGGTGGCGAACTTCCATGCGGTTAGGTAGGCGAGTTGGAGGATCTTCTGCATCTTGGGGAAGTCGATTTTGTCGACGGTGTCGGTGGTGTGGTGGTAGTCGGGATGGAAGCCGGTGAACCACCAGAACGCCGGGATGTTATGCAGGACGAATGGGAACTGGTCGGAACGGAAGAAGACGTTCAGGGCGGATTCGTGGTCGAAGCGGTCGTCGAGGGTGAGGCCGATAGCGGCGTTGGTCTCCTTGACGGTCTTGTCGTAGTCGGGCGAGTAGAGGGCGCCGATGAGGTTGAGGCGGTTGGTGGTGTCTTTGGGGATGTCGATGAGGCCGTCGGTCTGGGGGCTGGCGGCTTCGTCGCGGCCGATCATGTCAAAGTTGATTTGGGCGCGGGTGGTGGCGAGAGGGCGGAGCGGGTGAGCGGCCATCCAGTAGGCGCCGAGCAGGCCGCGCTCTTCACTCGCAAAGACTACGAAGAGGATGCTGCGCCTGGGTTTGACGGGGTTGGCGGCGAAGGCTCGGGCGAGGGCTACAACGCCGACGGTTCCGGAGCCGTTGTCGTCTGCGCCGTGCCAGATCTGGGGGCAGGGGTGGGGGTCGGGCGGGACGCTGACGGGCGGGTGGGAGGGGTCGGGGCATTCGGCCCAGCCGTCGTGGTCGTGGTGCGCGCTGAAGAGGATGGTTTCAGGGGCTAGTTTGGGGTCGGAGCCGGGGAGAAGGCCAACTACGTTGTTGGTGACGCCGGTGTGTTCGGAGGTGTTGCGGAGGTGGAGCGAGATGGTGGCTTCGGGGAGAAGGCGAGATCGCGGCTTGAGGTCGCGGTCAATGGCGGTTTGGGCGGCTGCGGGCGTTGTGCCGGAGCTGGCAAAGATGTCGAGCGCTACGGCGTCGAGGACTGAGGCTAGCGGGATGTGGATCTCGTCGTCGGCGATGGCCTGCAGCGGGATGGGGATGGGGCGGGCGGCGCTGGATCCGATGCGGCCGGCTCGCTCGGCGTTGGTGAGGTGCTTGCGGTTGGGTTCGGCTACGAGCAGGACAGCGACTGCACCGTGAGCCTGGGCGTTGAGGATCTTGACGCGGCTGGTGGCGTAGCGGGTGTTGCCGGTGCCGTTGAAGATGGAGTGCGGGTCGTCTTCCTGGGGCTCGTGGTCGAAGATGAGGACGACTTTACCCTTGGCGTCGAGGCCGGCGTAGTCATCGTAGCCTAGCTCGGGCGCGGTGATTCCGAAGCCGGCGAAGGCTACGGGCGCGGTGATATCGACTGCGGATTTGTAGGTTCCGAATGCCTGCGGGGCTTGGAGGACGGTGTCTTTGCCGGCGTGGGTGACGGTGATGGTGGAGTTGGCGCGGTCGGCGCGGTACTCCACGAGTGTGAAGGGCTGGAGGTAGCTGGGCTTGCCAGCGGCGTCGGTGGCGGCGGGTTTGAGGCCGGCGGCGGCAAATTGGGCGGCGATCCACTTGACGGCGAGCTCGTCGCCGGGCTGGAGGCTTAGGCGGCCTTTGAGTTCGTCGGAGGTGAGGTAGGTGAGGTCGCGGCGGAGTTCGGCTTGCTGGATGGTGGCAAAGCCGATGGTCTGCGCGGTGGGGATTGCGGTCTGGGCGAGGGACGGCAGGGTGGCGAGTAGGGCTAATGCTGACGGGAGCAGAAGAGATCGGCGCATGGCGTAATGCTAGAGCAAAAAATAGGATTTGTGGGGAGGCGGAGAAAAGACAACGGCTTGAACGGGGATTAGAGGGATAAGAGCGGGATGGAAGACGTCTTATGTCTTAGAGGGGAGGCGCGCATCAGGCGGAGATCCCTCGTCGACCTCCCACGCAATG
This sequence comes from Rhodanobacteraceae bacterium, assembly GCA_043783075.1. Lineage (GTDB taxonomy): Bacteria > Acidobacteriota > Terriglobia > Terriglobales > Acidobacteriaceae > Edaphobacter. The sequence continues at coordinate 2,150 of JAYVZU010000472.1, read as the reverse complement.
AGGCTGCGTGGGAGGCCGGTCGGGATGGGGATGAGAGCTTTGGAATTTGTGGCACACCTGAAGGTGTGCCCTTCGGCTGTTTGGGTGGTGGACCAAAGGCAAGGGTGAAGGGCAGAAGCAGGTCCTCCCGCTTTGCGGAAGGATGACAAAGGAGGGGGAGTTCTACATTCCGGCGTCGCGGATTTCTTTGGTGGCCCACTGGAGGGCGTTGATGTAGATGGCGGTGAGTTCGGTTTCGGAGATGCGGAGCTTGTGGCAGAAGCGGGCGCAGCGAACCCATTGGCGCTGCTCGTAGCACTCGAGGAGGCGGAAGGGGAGGCTGGCGGCGGTGTCTTCGCCGAGGAGAACGCCAGCGGCTTCAGGGCGGAGGGGGAGGAGTTCCAGAATTTGCGCGGTGGGGATTTGAAGGATGGCGTCGAACGCCGAGAGGAGGCCGATGAGGTATTGCTCGCCCTGAAGCTGCTGGGCGATGGGGGCGAGGAGCTCGCAGAAACGGGCGCGGTGGAGCGCGAGGAGGATGAGTTCGCTGGACATGTTGAAGCGCTTGCCGAAGCTGGTGGCGCTGGCGACGCAGACGAGCTTGCGGAACTCGTCTTCGCCGATCATGAGGAGGGCCTGGCGGATGCTGGTGATTTGTCCTCGGATGGCGAGGGTGGGCGAGTTGACGAGGCGCAGGACGCGGTAGCAGAGGGAGGCCTCCGCCATGACGAGGCGCTCGACTTCGCGCTGATCCCAGGGACTTTGGCTGATGGCGCTCAGGAGTTGCACGTAGAGCATGTGGCTGGGGGGAATCTCGCGCTGCTGGAGGATGGTTGGTCGGGCGAAGAAGTAGCCCTGGAAGAGGGCGTAGCCTTCCGCCTGCGCGATTTTGAACTCTTCTTCGGTCTCGACTTTTTCGGCGATGAGCTGCGCGGGAAGACCTTTGAGGTTGGCCCGGATTTTGCGCAGGTCTCCAGGGGAGCATGCGCGGAAGTCGAGCTTGATGTAGTCGGCAAGGTGGAGGAGTCGGTCGGCGCTGCGGTCGGGCAGGTAGTCGTCGAGCGCGATGCGGTAGCCCATGTTCTTGAGGTCGATGCAGGCTTCGAGGACGGCGTCGTCGACGGTGACGGTTTCGAGGATTTCGAGGACGGTGAGGTCGATTGGCAGGGAGGTTACGAGACGGCCTACGAGGGCCTCGCGGGTGCAGTTGATAAAGGCTTTGGCGGCAGGGGTGAGGGTGTCTAGCCCGAAGAGGAGGACGTTGTCGATCATCTGGCGAGTGGCCTGCTCGGGGTCGCCGTTGAAGGAGTTATCGAGGCCATGTCGGAAGAGCAGTTCGTAGCCGAAGACCTGCTGGGTGGGGTCGAGTATCGGCTGGCGACCGACGTAGTGGGTGAAGGCGGCGAGTACCGTTTCGGCGGTGATCGCGGGGGCGGAGGCAGCAGGAGCGTACGCGGGCATGAGGGTCCTTGGAAGGACTATCGGCGCGTGGTCGCGAAACTTTAGTGGCTTGTTCCATTTGTTCCACACTGCGCACACACGGTATACCAGTCCACATATCCATATCTGGACTCGAGTACTTACTCCAATCAAGTCAAAGTCTCTCAATCGAATTCAACCGTGCAGAATTCATAGAATTCTCGCAAGAAAACTATTGACACATAACAAACGCTTGCCTAGGAGCTTGTTGAAATACCAAATGCAGGTCAGACTGGACCCTAAAACAAGGGATGCTAAAGCTTCGCCGATCGGAAACCAATCGCTCCTCGAGTATTCTCGCGCGACTGCAGTTTGGTCCAAACCGGCGCGACGGTCTTTTTCAACAAGTTCCTAGAGTTAGCCCATCGTCGAATGGTCGTGCTCATCCCACTGTTCTCGCTTTCTTCTTTGCCGAGCTGTACAGAAAGGTGAATTATGGTGTCCAGAGCTTCACACGCCAGTGTGTATTTTCGTATTTTCTCCACAAAGCATATTTCACCGTTGTTACTCGGCCTTGTGGCGTTGAGTGGGCTGGTATCCCGAGCGTACCCGCAATCGGTCGCTGTGAGTCATACAGCGACCGTCGACCAAAATTCGGCGGATGCGAAGGCCTTTGCGACTCTCTTTCGCCGCGTCAATACCTTCGAGAAGATGGCCAAGGCGGCGACGCCAGACAAGCTGGAGGCCAAGCT
>JAYVZU010000471.1:0-33363 GCA_043783075.1 Rhodanobacteraceae bacterium | reverse complement strand
CGCTGGGGACGAAGTAGCGGGTCGATGTGAGCGATGGGTGGCTGACGAACCAATGGGGGGCGCCGAAGGGGTCCAGATGGAAGAGGCCGAGGATGCCGCCGGCGAAGAAGAGCGCGGTGAAGACGGCGAAGAGGATGAGTTGGCCGATGACGGCGAGGGCGGTTTTCATAGTTTGGGCTCGATTTGAGTTTAGCGCGGGTAGCGATGGACTGCGACTGAAAGGTATCGGGGATCGCAGATTCCACTACTGCCTGGTCCACGACATTGGCCATGGGCAAAACTCGTGGGATGGGCGGTCGAGATTGATAGGGCTGTTGAAACACGGCTAAAAGATTCATATTGTCAGCTATCTGCGAAAGGACGATAAGCCCTGCAAATGCAGAGGGTTGTGGAGTTGTGTGAGCCGTCTGCCCATCGGGCCTCATTCCTCTAAGGAGCTATCACGCATGTTCCTCACCTCAACCTATCGTCTGTGCGTTATGGGCATTATGGCCACTATGCTTGTCCTCTCAGCCCATGCTGGAGGTTTTTTCAGGTAAACCGAAGTCTGCTAGTGCAAAGGTAGAGCACGGCAACACGCTCAAGGTGCAGACCAAGCTTGCTATTGGCGCGTTCCGTGTGGCATTTGTAACGGAAGACTCTGCTGCCTCCACAACCAGCCATATGCTGGGGGGGTGGGCACGGGTCGAAGTCTACGATCGAGGGAAAGCTGGAAGGAATCGACCATGCAACAGCGCAAAAAATCACAGACGAGGTTTATGCAGATTTTCTGAAGCAGGCTGCCGCGAAGGGATATACGCTGACCGACTCGACTAAATTAGCGGAGACCTCTGCCGCTTATAAAACACTGGCACCGGCAGTTAATTTTACGGATGGGCGTCTTGGGACGTTCGTGATTCCAACGGGACAGCGGTCGGTTGAGTTGGCGGCGGATGATGGCAAAAGATCGGAACGCGGTGCGACGACCTTTGCTGGCGGCTTCCACCAGATGGGCGCCGTGCTAGCGATGGCTGAGGCGAATAAAGTCTTTCCAAAGGTGGCGGAAGAGGTCGGAGCGCCGGTTGTTGCAGCGACGATCGTGGTCAACTTTGCAGACTTCGTAGGCGGGGTTCACGCGTGGATCAGCGAATCGAAGGCGACGATTACCACGGGAGCAACAATCGATGGGGTGCCCACGCCTGGAGCGCTGCCATCGACTTCGATTCAGGCATGGGATCGAAGCACAGGACCGTGCGCTAAGTCCATGGCCGAGGTTATTCTCGAAGGGCAGATTCACTCGGATGTTTCGATTGGCAAGGTGACCGCGCACAGTGATCTGCAAACGGGCGAGAAGATTGGCAATGTGATCGCCATGCTTGGAAAGGCAAATATGAGTAGCCGGAAGTTGGCTACGATTGCGGCTGGCCCTGCCGCGTATGAGGCGAATGTATTGAAGGTTGCGGCAGAGGCAAACGAAACGCTGCTGAGTGCGATGGCTGCAGAGAAGTAGGTCTGAGCGGCTGTTTGGAATGCGAAGACGACAATGCCACTCGGAGGATAGAGGGGCATTGTCGTTTTTGGGCTTGCGTAGAGTTTAGCGCGGGTCCGCGGGAAGGCGTGACCTATGAGCTGACAGCCAAGTAGCTGTCAGCTAACAGCTAAGGCAACGACGATTCGAAGGCGCGGAAGCGGTGCTCGAGTTCCCATTGTTGGGTGGCGTGGGAGCTGTCTTTGAGGTAGGCGAGGCAGGAGGGTCTGGGGGTGTCGGCACCGAGTGGCTGGTTGGCGCAGGCGGTGACTGGACGGGAAAAGTCGTCTGGTTTGGCCCAAAGGCCGGAGCCGGGCAGAAAGGTGTGGGAGATGCCAGTGCGGGCCATGTCTTTTAGCTCCTTGTAGGAGAGTTTGAAGTCGAGAGCGGCGCGGGTGTACTCGTGCGTGAGATCGATGCGCGAGACGCCTTCGTCGTCGGTGTTCAACGAGACCGGGACGTGGGCGGCGCGGTAGCTGGGGAGCGGGTGATTCGGTGGCGTGATTCCGAGGATGACGTCGTTGGAGGTGAGATTGATTTCGACCATGACGTGGCGGTCGGCGAGTTCCTTGAGGAGGAGCTTGGAGTCGGTCTCCTGCATGACGTCTACGCCGTGGCCGATGCGCTCGGCGTGGCCGAGGTCGACCGCCTCGCGGATGTGGAAGCGGAGGCCGGCGGGCGGGACGAGACCGGGGGCAACCTCTCCGGCGTGGAGCGAGATATGCACCCGCGGGTAGACGGAGTGGAGGTAGTCGAGCATGAGCATCTGGCGGTGGTACTCGGACATGGCCATGTAGGCGTCTTCAGGCTGGACGAAGTTTAGGCCGACTACGTTAGGGTCGGCGGCGGCGACTTCGAAGCCTAGGAGAGTCTGGGCGAAGACCTGCTGCGGGGGGAAGGCGCGGAGGATCTGGAAGATGATGCGGATCTGGACGGAGCAGGCGGGGGCGGCGTTGGGCTCGCCGCAGTGTTCAATCTTGTTCCGGGTGGCGAGTGCACCGTCGAGTTCAGCGCGGTCGGTGGCGATCTCGTCGCGGAGGCCGGCTGCGAGGAGCTTGTCGCGAAGGGTGGCTAGTTCCGTGGGGGTCGCTCCGTTGGGAGCGGGTGAGGCGGAGGTGTCGCCGCCGGAGACGGGAACGACCGGGGTGGGCCAGCCAAGTTGGTAGCCGAGACCAGCGGCGTGGGAGAAGGGCGGCGTCATCATGACTTCGAGATACTGCTCATTCTGCGCGGCAGCACGGGTGGCGACCTCGTCGAGCCACTCGCCGGAGTGATCTTTAAGGCCGCCGAAGTGGCCGAAGGTGGAGAAGAACTGGTCGTGGCCGTTGACGCCGGGGGTGGGGACGAAGGCGCGCATGGAGAAGGAGTCGACGAGCGAGTCGTAGAGGGTTTGGTCTTTGAAGGCGTTGGCAGCGGGAACGTCGCCGGCTGGGCAACCGGCGTCAGTGGGCTTGGCGAAGGCGCGCTTGACGGGGTCAATGCAGAGACTGTCTGTGACGGCGTTGGCGAGGAATGTTTCGGCGTAGATGGCACCGGAGAGATGTACGTGAAGGTCTGCACCCTTGGGCATCTTCTCCAGAAAAGCATGCAGAGCTAGCGGGCCGGAGCGGCGAGCGGCTTCGAAGGCTGCGGAGGCACGGGCTTCGGGGGCTGCGGTTTGGGCGGGGAGAGACGCGGTGAGGCTGATCGCGAGGGCGAAGGCTATCTTATTCAGCATGAGGTCATCTTAGAGTGTGGTCCGGAGGATGTATAGCTGGTTAAAAGGCAACTACTGAGATTCTGGCTGCGCCAGAATGACGGCAGTTAGCAGGAACGATTTGGCGTGGAGCGGATGGGTTGCTATACTAGAGATGCGTTTGAGCAGTTGGCTGCTGTGAGCCTTAGGTTCCGGGAGTTGCTGCTGGTTAGGTTTCTCTTCACCTGAACGATTTTCCCGTCAACAGGCTGTGAGACAGACGTTTGTGTACCTGGGCCGATTCTTGGCAGCCTAGGTGTTTCGATTGCGTATGCAGTCGAGCGCGATTTGCCAAGGCCAGATAGCTCAGTGGTAGAGCGCGGCCCTGAAAAGGCCGGCGTCGGCGGTTCGATCCCGTCTCTGGCCACCACTTTTTTCAATCACTTACAGATGAATTTCGTGGCCGAGTGGAAGGTTGCGCGGCATTGTGCCGTTGGACCGAGGCAAACTTGCGATTCAGGGCGACGTCACAATGATCTTGGCGGATGGGAGTCATGCGTAGATCGGTGATAGTTGGCGTGTCGCTGCATCAGCATGGCGGCACTTCCGCTGAGTCGAGCGAGTTCAGCATCGCCGGTGGCACGCAATAATGGCGGTGGCCCGGCGAGCATGGACCCGGCGAGTTCTCGGGTGACGATCGGACCAAACTGCTCCCAGCCTGCGGTGATATCGCCAACGATGAGAATTAATTCGGGCGAGAGTGTAGCGGTGATGAGACGAAGACCTCTCCCGAGGGCAATCGCCTGCTCTGTAAGCGCCATGACGGCGTTTGTGTCGCCGTCTTCGGCAAGCTGGAGGAGTTCGTATGCGTCCTTGACCTTTCGCTTGCTGGTCGAGTTGAAGATGCGAATTGCGGCGCGGGACGAGGCTATCGTCTCCCAGCATCCTCTTTGTCCGCACTGGCATACCGGACCTGCTGGATCAAGGGAGATGTGGCCGAATTCTCCCGCCAAGCCGTTGTATCCCGAGTGCATATGGCCGCCGGTCAGGATTGCGGCCCCGATGCCTTCACCAACCGCTACGAGAACGACATCTTTGGCACCCCGGAGACGTCCGAACCAGAGTTCCGACATGAGGCAGACGTTGGCGTCGTTATCGATCTCAACTTGCAGTCCGGAGACTCGCTCCAGAGCACTCTTGAGGTCGAACTCATGCCAGTTCATGTTTGGAGCCAGCAGGACGTTTTGCGAGACGGGATGTACGCGGCCTTGCAGGCTAACTCCGACCCCCTCAAAGGACATGGAGGAATACTCCTGTCGCAAGGCCTGCATTCGCTTGCCGATTTGCGAGACGGTTTTGGTCAGATCTAACGAGGTGGTGATGATTTCGCGGGACAGGAATCGACCGCTGAGGTCGACGACCGCCAGGATAGCGCATGTGGGGCGGAGGTCCAGGGCAAAGGTGACCATGCTTCCATTTACGGAGAGCATGGTGGAAGGACGTCCGCGGGCAGGTTTGATAACCGCCCCCTCGGTCACCCAGTTTTCGCGGATCAACTGTTCGACAATCGCAGAGACTGTGCTCGGCCGAAGGCCTGAGATGCGGGCCAGATCTGCACGGGCGAGTGGCTGTTTGAATCGAATCAATTCGAGAATGATGTCCCGATTGATGCCGCGGGCGATGTCGCTTGGCGCGGTCTGAACCGATGCAAGATCGATCTGCCGGACTCCGTGAGTTTGTCGGTTGCCGGATTTCTTTTGCCGTTGTGGAGTCATGGTTATTGGTTAGCGCTTATGGTACGACAAGCGCCAAGTCTAGGCCGCTTGTGCTCCTCGGAATTGCTCAGCGTAATGGCTTCCACGCAGTTCCATCCTTCGACGACTTAATTGCAGCTTCTAGGAAGCGAAGTCCTTCGACGCCGTCGGAACAGGTTGGCAGAACAGTGGCCAAGGGGTTAGGATCGCGCTCTTCTAGTCGCGCAGTCAGGAGTTCGGCTAAATCGGTGTAGAGGGTCGCAAACGCTTCGAGATACCCCTCCGGGTGACCGGCAGGAAGTCGCGACGCTACGGCATTCAAGGCTCCGCCGCCACGGCTCAGGATCTGAGTTGGCTGCATCAGTGGGGTGTAGCGGACGTAGTTCGGGTTTTCCTGACTCCACTCCAGAGCACCGGTTTCGCCGAAGATTCGAATATTGAGGTTGTTCTCGTTGCCGATGGCGATTTGTGACGACCACAAACTGGCTCGCGCTCCGCCTTCGAAGCGAATCATGGCCTGAACGTTGTCGTCCAAACGCCGACCGGGGACGAAGGTGGACAACTCGGCAGATATACTCTCCGCCGTGAGGCCACTGACGAAACAGGCCAGGTGATAGGCGTGGGTGGCGATGTCGCCGAGGCAACCGGCGGGACCACTTCTGGCGGGGTCAGTACGCCATTCCGCTTGTTTGGAGCCGGAGGATTCAAGGGCCGTCGCGAGCCAACCCTGCACGTACTCCACGTGGATCATTCGGATTTTGCCGATCTCCCCGCTGTGGACGATGCCCCGCATCTGGCGCACCATCGGGTATCCCGAATAGGACTGGGTGACGGCGAAGATGAGCCCGGTGCGTTCGACCTCGGCACGAAGCTTTTCGGCATCGGCCAATGTGGTGGTGATTGGCTTGTCGCACATGACATGGATGCCGACGCCGAGAAAGGCCATCGCGATGGCACAGTGGGTGTCGTTGGGCGTAACGATTGCGACTACGTCGATTGGCTCGGGGTGGTTCGCTTCTGCGGCGGCCATCTCCTGAAAAGAGCCGTAGGCCCTGGGGATACGGAGTTCTGCGGCGTACGAGATCGCTTTTTCTGGGTTGGATGAGAGTGCTGCCGCTACGAGCTCGTAGCGATCGTCGAGGCGTGACGCGATCCGGTGGACCTCGCCAATAAAGGCTCCGGGGCCACCGCCAACCATTCCGAGTCGTAGCTTGCGGCCGAGCTTTGTGGACATGCTTAGTCTCTCTTCAATCCGAGGATGCTGTTGAGCATCTGTTGATCGGTAGATGCGCTGGCGAAGTCGTCGAAAGCCCGCGCGGCGGTCTGAATGATGTGCTTCTGGATGAATGGTGCACCCTCGGCAGCTCCCTGCTCCGAGCTCTTGATGCAGCACTCCCATTCCATGACGGCCCAGCCATCGAAGCCATACTGCGTCAGCTTGGAGAAGATGGCGCTGAAGTCGACCTGGCCATCGCCAAGGGAACGGAATCGTCCGGCGCGGTTGGCCCAGGACTGGAATCCACCGTATACGCCTTGGCGACCGGTCGGATTGAACTCTGCATCCTTGACGTGAAACATCTTGATTCTGTCGTGGTAGAAGTCTATGTACTGGAGGTAATCCAACTGCTGCAGGACGAAGTGGCTTGGGTCGTAGAGGAGATTGCAGCGGGGATGTCCCTTTACGCGATCGAGAAACATCTCGAAGGATGCGCCGTCGTGGAGATCTTCGCCGGGGTGGATCTCGTAGCAGAGGTCGACACCTTGCTCGTCAAAGATGTTGAGGATTGGGAGCCAGCGATCAGCTAGTTCCTGGAATGCAGTCTCCACGAGGCCAGCGGGGCGCTGCGGCCACGGATAAAGATATGGCCAGGCCAACGCGCCGGAGAAGGTGGCGTGGCGATCCAGCCCAAGGTTGCGGGAGGCTTTTGCGGCGAATCCAAGCTGCTCGACGGCCCAGGCGGTGCGAGCGGCGGGTGCTCCACGAACCTCTTCCGGGGCGAAGCCGTCGAAGAGCGGATCGTAGGCCGGATGAACGGCGACGAGTTGTCCCTGAAGATGCGTCGAAAGCTCCGTCAGCGCCAGCCCGTGAGAAGCGAGGGTGCCGAGGATTTCGTCGCAGTAAGTCTGGCTTTCGGCGGCCAGCTTCAGGTTGAAGAGGCGGCCGTCCCAGCTTGGGATTTGCACTCCCTTAAAGCCGAGGCCGGCCGCCCAGCGACAGATTTCGTCGAGCGAGTTATACGGTGCTTCATCTCCCGCAAACTGCGCGAGAAAGATGCCTGGTCCCTTGATGGTCTTCATACGTTACATTCGCTCCGAATTTATTTTGGCATTGATGCTGGCTGCTGGGGTGGATCAGGACGTGTCGGCGGAGGTGCATCAAATGCGTTGTAGCCCTTGGAGTAGTTTGGATCCTTCGCGGCGAGGTCTGTGCGATAGCTTACCGTATTCGCTGTCGGAAATGAGGTGGGCACTGGCTGCGTGACCTTACCGGTTGCGGCCCACTCCACTCCCCGCTGGAAGGTGACTACAGAGTCCGTGGAGCTGAGCGCTGTGACATCGTGCCCAATTGCGGTGTGAAAGACACGCCCCTTGCCGAACTGCGAGACCATCAGTAGAGGCTCATCGAAGCCGGTTCCGTGGTTTGCCGGATCAGCGTAGGCGGTGGCAAGGACTGTGAAGTGACCTGGCCCGCGGAGACGAGTGTAGAGCTCGTCGCCTTGGTGCATCCAAACTTTGGGCAGACCCTTTGTGATGGGATGGTTTGCGTCGCGAAGCGTCATCTGAAATGGAAGTCGCTGACCGTGGAAACCCGCACGGCCGGGAGTGTCGTCCGAGACAAGCTTACCGTCTTTGTAGTGCCACAACGGTCCAGCGGCTTCGGTGCGGTTCCGCCAACCGCCGATGCCGATCATCTCGTTGTAGGCAGGCCAGTTGGGGAAGGCGTTGTCTGCCGCATGTACGGTGACCAACCCACCGCCTTGTTTCATATAGCTCTCAAACGAGGTCTTGACATCGCTGGACCAACGGTCATCCGGCGCGTCGTAATTGAAGACGATGACCTGATACTTTGCCCAGTCAGGGTGAAACTGCGAGAAATCGCCGCCAGCAGGGGGAGCGGTCAGGACCTCAGTCTGAAACAGACCGGTCTCATCCAACTCGGCCTTCAGGACAGGCGTAGCGGCCTTCCAGTTGTGATAAGGCCCCCCACTTTCTCCGTCCAGAATGAGCACGCGAATCGGGGGTGCGGCCAGAGCGGAAACTGTCTGAATTGCGAGGAAGCCGACAGCCAGAATTGAGAACCACTTTTTCATATTGCCCCTTCCCTACTTGTAACTACTTATTTGCTGCTGACTGGTTGAGGAAGAGTCCACGCGTAGATCACACTTCCTCCGCTTGTAAGTACGACCTGATGGCCGTCCAGCTCATAGGTGATGGGCGTCGATGCGATTTGACCGCCGGAACCGGCGTGCCACAGAGTCGCGCCGGTCGCTGTATCCAATCCGAGAAAATTCCCGGTGGAGTCGCCGCTGAACGTGAGTCCAGAAGCTGTTGTCAAGACACCAGAGCCGGCACGCGGCCCAAGTTCACGAGACCACTTTATCTTGCCGGTGTTGTAGTCGATGGCTTCCAGAACACCCTTGCTCCAGAGGCCGTAATCCGCGCCAGACCAACCGTAAGTTCCATCGGCTGGCTTGGAGAAATAGAGGCTGTAGCTTGGGGAGGCGCTGACGATGAACAGGCCGGTTTTGGGGTCGAAACTTGGGGAGCGGTAGTTGGTCATGCCGCCCTCGTCGGGGGCTATCAGGCGACCGTCCGGGGTGGGTTCCTTGGCCGGATTCGAGATGGGACGACCATCCTTATCGACGCCGAGCGTCCAGTTGACCGGACCAAAATTTGTCGTCAGCAGGCTCTTTCCCGTGGTGCGATCGATGACGAAGAAGTAGCCATTTCGCGAAGCCTGCATCAGGACCTTACGCGGAGCACCGCCAAACGTTACATCTGCGATGACCGGGATTTCAACCGCATCCCAATCGTGGGTATCGTGCGGAGATGGTTGGAACGCCCATGCAAGTTTGCCAGTATCGGGATTGATAGCGACGATGCTGCACGTGTAAAGGTCGTCACCGGGGCGGGTCTTTCCGGTTAGAACGGGGGTCGGATTTCCGGTGCCGAAGAAGACGAGGTTCTGTTCCGGATCATAGGTGCCGGTCATCCAGATATTGCCGCCACTGGTGGTGTTTGGTGTGCCCACTGGAGGCGTTGAGATCCATGTCCACTGGGTCACACCGGTCTCAGGATCGATGGCGCGGAGGAAGCCCTGCAGGTTATCGAAGTCGCCGGACGCGCCTACGAGAACATGGTTGCCGACTATGAGCGGGGACATCGTCGCCCACTGGCCCTTGTTCGAATCGGCGACTACGACATCCCACAGAATCTTGCCGTCGATGGGGTTCATTGCGAGCAGGTGCGCATCGGAGGACATGTAATAGAGCTTGTTCTTGTAGATACTGACGCCGCGCTGCCCGATGTGGAATGCCTTGTTCGGCGGGGCGGTGTAGTGCCAGAGTTGGTGGCCCGTCCGGGCGTCAGCTGCCCAGACGTTGTCGGGCGTGGTGAAGTACAGGATGCCGTCGACGAGAATTGGGGTCGACTTGACGCTGCCGTTTTGCTGCGTCTGGAAGGTCCATGCGAGCGTCATGTTGGCGACGTTCTGGGGATTGATCTCCGTGAGTGGGCTGTGGCGCTGTCCGGTGTAATCACCGTGAAAGCCGGGCCAGCTGTCCCTAGGTGGATGCTTCAGGAATTCGGCGGTGACATCCTGCGCGACCAATGGCGCGGCTGCGGCAAATGAGCCTGCCAAAAAAGTGACTACGTATGCGGTTTTCGTCCAAATCATGAAAGCTGCTCCCACGTGCGGTTCGTGCCTATTTTAGGGTTTGGATATACGCGAAGACGTTGTGAACTGCCTCGTCGGTGTACTTGCTCAAGGCCGTAACGTGCTCTTCGACGGGGCTGTCGATTTGATACGTAATCGAGCGAGTTGGCCAGGAATGATATTTACCGGATGCATCCTTCAATCCGATGGTGAACTCATCCTGGTACTCGAGGGTTCCGGTGAGCGTCTGGCCAGCCTGCGTCTTGACGGTGACCTTGGACTTCACATCGCGTGGGTAGAGCATTTGCATTTCTAGGCGCAGGCCCGAGTACTTTGTCGCTACTCCACCGAGGCTCGTCGAGGTGTGGCACTTGGTGCATCCGCCGGCGCCTTCAAAGTAACGCTTGCCAGCGGCGACGTCACCTGTCTGCAGGTCGGCATCATCGACACCCTTGCGGTTTCCCGACTGAGAGAGCGCCGCATCCTGCTGGGCGTGGATGTACGCGACCAGGTTGAGGACATCCGACTCGGCCAGATTGAATTTGGGCATGCCCTTTTCCGGGCGACCAGCATGAATCAGCTCGGAGATAGCTTCGCCTGCTTTATCCGTGGTGACCAGCTTCGACCGCGTCAAATCAGGGCCACTCTCGCCACCGCCAGCGTCTTTTCCGTGGCAGAACGCGCAGTTCTGAAGAAAGAGAGTCTTGCCGCCATCGATTTGCGCCGCTGAGAATTTGGCATGCTCCGGCAACGGCCCCTGAGAACCGACCGTCACGGGCGCACGAGGAGGCCCTCCACCGGGCCGCGGAGCCTGAGCTTCAATTCGCGGGACAAGAAATACAAGGGCCGGGAGACAGGCTGCCAGAAGTTGCAGCTTCCGTTGGAAAGTCATATTCGATGGTTTCCTTAGCGTTTTGCGTTTGTTGGGCACGGGAAGGGGTTTCGATTCCCCAGGATCGATCAGTTATAGCCCAGACTATAAGTTTTGGCACAAAACTATGTCAAGCATAGGAGGTAGTGCGGTGTTGCGTTGAGGGCTGGAGAGGCGGATCGGTGTAGCAGGAGGTGAAAAATGGGAGGGCCGGGTGGCCCTCCCGTTTGTGGTTAGAAGTGAAGCCGAAGGACGAACTCCATGGTGCGTGGATCGGTTGCGCTGGTGACCTGACCAAAGTTGTTCTGGAATGAGCCATCCGCCTTGTAGTTTGCTTGGTAGCTGCCCGGGTTCAGCGCATCCGGAGAGCCGAGAGCACCGCCGATTCCGAAGGGCGACAGGTGATTGGGAACGTTGAACATCTCTGCACGGAATTCCATCCCGATGCCTTCGTGGAACGTAATGTTCTTCTGCAAGGCAGCGTCCCAGTTATTGAACAGCGGTCCCTTGATGGCGTCGTACTTCAAGTTTCCGAAAGTTCCTACCGATGGAATCTGGAAGGCAGCGTAGTTCAGATACTGCTTTCCGTTGCCGTTGTGGTTATAGAGATTACCAACCAGATTCGGGCGCTGTGCGACGCTGGAGGTTGTGACAAGATCTCCAGCGATCGACTGGCCGGTGGGCTGAGTGACGTTGATCGGCAAGCCATTCGCGATACGGGTAATGCCAGACACCTGCCAACCGCCGACAGCCTGCTTGTACCATACGTGCTCATGCTGCCAGAACGGAATGGGATAAACATAGCTGGCGACGAAGATCTTCGGCTGGTTGAAGTTGGCCGGACCGTAGTCAGCCGCAAGATTGGTGCTGTCCTGCGGTGCGTAGTTGTAGGCGGAACCCATAGTCAAAGACTTGGACCAGGTGTAGGACAGGGTTACAAGGCCGCCCTTGCTGAAGCGGGTCTGCATCCGTGCCTGCAACGAGTTGTAGTTGGAGTGGGCACCGTTCGAGTACTGGTTGATTTCGCCATAGCCCTTGAAGGGACGGAGGGAGTTTCTGGCCACACCAGGGTTCGCCTGCTCCAGCCCGGCAGTTCCCTGATTCAGGTTCTTGATCCAGGTTAGATTCGACGAGCGTGACCCGACATAGTTCACCTCGACCGACGTATTGCTGAACAGTTTGCGCTGTACGCCGATGCTGTAGTTGTGAATCCGAGGTGGTGCAAGGCTGCGATCAGCAGAGTTGCCGATATTGGTTGGCGCTGTTGCGGTGCCGATGCCACCGAGAGTATCCACGTTGCCGGCGCTGGCCAGCGAGGCCACTGCGACAAAGGGGAGCTGAGAAGCTGCACCGTAGATGTAATTTCCTTCAACGCGCTCATACGACAGGCCGTAACCAGCGTGGAGCACCGTTGTCTGTTTGCCGGTGAGGTCGTAGGCAAATCCACCGCGCGGAGCGAAGGTGTTGAAGGTCGATTTGATGAGGCCACCGGGCAGGTTGTGGAACAGGGCCTGTACCGCTGGATTGTTGTAAACCGAAGCTGCAACGACTTGCTTCGCCTTTGTTGAGAAGCCATTGCCCGGCAGAATCAGGCCGTTGTAAGGAAGCGGAGCAGCGGTGATAAGGCCGTTGGTTGGGCTGACGGTTGCCGCCTTCGTCGAATCATAGTAGGTCGGATCGAAGAAGGCGGTATTGCCAGGCCAGCTTGCGATGGGCGGCATGAACTGCCAGCGCAGACCCAAATTGACGGTCAGGCGGCGGTTTACGGTCCAGTCGTCCTGCAGGTAGGTCTCGAACTGACCGAAGCGGGCTTGGATTTGCGGAATGTTGCTGCCTTCCGTGTAGCTGGAGAAGTTTCCGTTTACCAGGTTGGCGAGACTCGTGAAGTTGAAGGCGCCATTCAGCTGCGGTGGCGCAGTCTGGTTTTTGCGGGCGCGCCAGAAGTAAGCACCAGCCTTGACGGAGTGGTTTCCAAGGACGCGCGAGAAGTCGTCCTTTACCGCATAGATACGCTGGTAGTTGTCGAAAGCTCTCGCAGTAGTCGCGGGATTGCCGAAGCCGGTGATGGTGATCTGAGGAATGAAGTTCGAAGCGTTGTACAGGGTTGCGTAAGTCAAACCGAAGTCCGAACGGAGGATCTTGGCTCCCGTGAACTGAGGGTTCACGCGGATACCTGCGCCTTCATGGATGATGTTTCCAGAGAAGGAACCGGTAAGGGTGTTGACTGTTTTAGCGTTGAAGATGTGCGTCCACTGCATCGAAGACGTCAAGCCGGGCAAGACGCGATCGAAGATGATGTACTGCGTTGGGTTGCCGTAGTTGGCAGTGCTGTCGTGGACGAAGTGTCCGCTGATCTGGTTCTTCTCACTGAGATGGTAGTCCGCCTTGACGAGGTACTCCATCTGGTTGTTGTTGCCCAGGCTCAGGTACCGGTAGTTGCCGGTCGGGTCTGTCAAGAGAGTTGCTGCCAAAGCTTTACCAGTTGCAGTCGTGGGTCCTGTGGCGATTGCGTTTGCGATCGCGGTCGGCGTCGGAACTGAGATGTTGGTGACGGTCGAGGTGCGGAGGCGCTTGAACTCCTGGGCACCAAAAATGAAGAGTTTGTCGCGGTTCTGGTTGAAGACACCAGGGATAAAGACGGGGCCACCGAAGGTGTAGCCGAAGTCGTTATAGCGGAGCGGCGCTTTGATGGGCGATACGGCCAGTGAGCTGAGCGCACGGAACGGGAACGCCTGTACGGCGTCGTTGCGGATGTACTCGTAGGCGCTGCCGTGGAAGTCGCGTCCACCGCTCTTGATGGCGACCGAGACGGTTGCACCGGAGGTGCCGCCGTAGCTGGCATCGTAGCTGGATGCGGCGTTGTGAAACTGCTGGAGAGAGTCTGGCGAGACGTTGACGAAGTTATTACCGCCGCCGCCGTTGTCCTTGTTGTCGACGCCGTCGAGGAAGTAGTTTGCGGAGTCGGTACGAACACCATTGACGGACTGCGAGTTTCCGCTGACACCGAAGGTGCCGAAGAGCGCGAAGCCACTGGCCACGGTCTGCGAGACGCCTGGCTGCAGGGTGAGCAACTGAATATAGTTGCGACCGTTGAGCTGGATCTGGGTTGCTTCGGTGCTGGTGATCACGCCGCCGATTTCTGCGCTCGTCGTCTGGATCATGACAGTCTCAGCCTTGACTTCGACGGACTCGCCGACCTGGCCGACCGCTAGCTGAACCGGGACCGATGGCTTTCCGGCGACGTCTACGTTGACTCCCTTGATGACGGTCTTCTTGAAGCCTTGGGAACTGACGGTCACGGTGTACGTACCGACCGGCAGATTGAGAGCGTCGTAGTTGCCACTTTCGTTGGACCGGATCGTGCGGCTGATGCCGGTTGCATCATTGGTGACGACAACCTCTGCGTTTGGAACCCCTGCACCGGTTGGATCGGTGACGACTCCTGTGATTTGTTGACTGTCCACAGTCTGGGCGAAGGAATAGCCCACCAGTGAAAACGTGAGTAAGAAGAGAATGCAAAGTACGCGTTTCATGCTGCCTCCTGATGCAAATGTTGAGTTCGGTTCACGCGACGCTTAAACATGAATAACGCTCAGCGTTTCATGACAATCTGTTTAAGCTTTATGACGCGCCCCCAACTATATAAGGGTGGACACAAGCACTGTCAACAGAATTGTGAGCAGCGCCCCAGTGCATTCAGAATGGATTTTCATGGCATGATAGTTGAATTTATCCAAGAAAAATCCAATCTACGGCTCGATGGGACTGAAAATAGGCATTTTAGTCCGATGACACAACAAATCTAAATCGATTTAGTTAGACACACTTCGCAAGCCGCGAAGGAGGCACCCGCGTATCGATCATTAATAGGTGTTCCAGGAAATAATGCGGACTGGCGATAGAAGTCGATTCGCGGGCAGTGCCCACCCCGGGGTTTGACTTCAGAAGTCAAACCCCGGTTAGGAGCTGAGATCACGCTGCTGCTAAAGTGATTGCGTGAGTGTGAAGTCAGGCTTTCGGCGATGGTTCTATGTACTTGGCGAGCATGGCTGGGTGGGACGCTGGTTTGCGCGGCTCCTGCCTTCGATCATCCTGCTGTGGTGGCTCCGGGGGATATTGAATCTGAACTCGGCCTGGATCAAACTTCCTCTGATTCTTGGGATGGGGTTGGTGGCGCTGTTGGGCCTCACTCTTCTGTGGCGGATTGCAACTCGTCGCTTGCTTTGGAGAGTACGGAACCGGCTGATCGTTACCTTCCTGCTGCTGGGTCTCGCACCGATCTTGTTGTTCAGTGCGCTGACGTTTATTGGGGGTTATTTATTTTCCGGCCAGTACGCGACCAATACGGCGCTGGGGGAGATTGACGAAGCAGCAAATCAAGTGCGGAATCAAGCTGCGGGGCTTGCAATCCTGAGCTTGATGCGGGCTGTGCCGACGGAACGACCAGTCGTCAACGGCCAGAAGAATGTTGCAGACGGCGTCGCTCTGGCAATGATGATGGGGGATTCCTGGCAGGATTTGCCCGGCACCAGCTCGAGCCATAGTCCGTTCGCAGGCCGTGCCACACCGACATGGTTGCGCTCAGGATTTCAAGGGGTCGTCGAGTTGGACGGCCAGCTGTACTTGTGTTCGGAGATGCAGGTCGATATGGGGACGAGATCCGCGCTGGTGCTGGGGACTATGCCCCTGACATCGCAAGCCCTACAGACGATGGCGAAGGGTTTGGGGCCCATCACCATTACATCGGGACAGATCGGCGGCCCGCCGCCACGCCAGAGTCTGGACACCCAGGCAAAAAAGAAAGCAGAGACACCAAAGGAAAATCAAGAGCCGGATACTGCAGACCCTGACACCGCAGATATCGGAGCAAACCCGACGTCCGGTGTCCATTTTCACCGCATAAGCGGCGGAACGCTGGCACCGTCAAAATTCCTGTTCGATACCCGCGTCTTCTTCACCGCACCTCTGACCGTAAGGAACTGGGGGACCGGCACGTTGGAGCAGGCTTTAGTGCTGGTCATTTCGAGACCGGCTCTGCTCTATGCCCAACTCTTTGCGAGCTCCGCCGATGTCGGCCGGGTAGTAAGGATTGTCCTGATTGGGACGGCCGCAACTTTCGCTGTCATTGAACTTATAGCGCTGCTCATGGCGATCGGGTTGGCTCGAACCATCACCCGCTCGGTGGCCGAGTTATACAAGGGGACGATCGAGGTGGACCGCGGCAACTTTGGATATCGGGTTCCGCCTGGAAAGCTGGACCAGTTGGGCGCACTGGCGACATCGTTCAATACGATGACCGGCTCAATGGTCGAACTGCTGGTGCAGCAACGGGAGAAACAGCGGCTGGAAAGCGAACTCGCAATCGCACAGGACGTGCAGCGGAACTTGTTTCCGGTCTCCCCCATGATGCACGGCGGGCTGGAAGTCCACGCTGTCTGCGTGCCGGCGCGGACGGTAAGCGGCGATTACTTCGACTTTTTTGGGGAAGGCAGCCAGTTCTGTCTCGCGCTTGGGGATATCAGCGGCAAAGGGATGTCTGCCGCTCTGTTGATGGCGTCGCTTCATTCGGCGGTGCGATCCCTCAGCTTGAGCGCGGAAGCAGCGGCGGATGGCATGCCGTCATCGGCTCGGCTGTTTGCTCTGCTGAACCAACAGCTGTTTCAGAGCACACAGCCGGAGAGGTACGCGACGCTATTTCTTACCTTCTTCGACTGGCAGCGCTGCCAGTTGACGTACACGAACGGTGGGCATCTGGCGCCTTGGCTGCTGTCGATCGATGGGTCGCACCGCTCACTGGACCGGGGAGGCCCGGTCGTCGGGCTGCTGGACGGGCTGAAATACGACGAAACGATGCTGAATTTTAGCGAGGGCGATCTCCTGGTGGCGTACTCCGACGGTCTTACGGAAGCGGAAAACGAACAGGGCGAGTTTGGGGGGGCAAGGTTACTCGCCTTTGTGTCCGAGAACAGGAACCTACCGCTCAAGTTGCTGGCTGAACGAACGATTCAGAACGTGCAGGCATGGATAGGCAAACAAGAACAGGTGGATGACATGACGATCCTGTTTGCCAGACTTAGCTCGCGGGTTTGTGACGATCGCCTGGCGCAGGCTGGTTAGCGGGGTCCTGTCGATCGCGGAAGCGGCGGTACCGGCCAAGCAGGGATGCAGGGCCGCGCGCCCGAAGAAAGACGAGGTTCCCTTCGAAGCGTTTGTCCTCGATGATGGCTCCGGCTTCGAGCGAGGCAAGGATCGCGCCTTCGGATTGCGGAAGCCGAAAGCTGGCTTCGACGAGCGGGTCAGCCACAAGCGCAGTGTCTATGGCAAGCAGAAGACGTTCAAGCCCCGTATGTTTTAGCGACGAGACTTGTATTGCGTCGCGGTCGCTGGAGGGATGGGCGAGCTCCTGCGGCGGGACGAGATCAACCTTGTTCAAGACCTGAATGACTGGCTTGGTTGAGACCTTGAGCTCCGCCAGAACCTTTTCAACCTGTGCCTTCTGCTCGTCGCGGATTGGGCTGGCGGCATCCTGGACGTGGAGGAGAATCTCGGCGCGCTCGACCTCTTCGAGCGTGGCTCGGAAGCTGGTAACGAGGGTGTGGGGCAGGTTGCGGATGAAGCCGACGGTATCGGACAGCAGGATTTTGCGCCGCGAAGGGAGCTGCAGCTGACGGAGTTTGGGGTCGAGAGTCGCAAACATGCGAGCCGATTCAAGTACACCCGCCTCAGTAAGCGCATTGAAGAGGGTGCTTTTGCCGGCGTTGGTGTAGCCGACAAGAGCGACGACGGGGACCGGGACTGCCTCGCGTCGCTGACGCTGCTGGTGCCGGATTCTGCGGACGCCATCGAGCTGCGTCTTGATCAGATCGATGCGGAGATTAATTTTGCGGCGATCTGTCTCAAGCTGCGTCTCGCCAGGGCCGCGGGTTCCGATTCCGCCGCCGAGTTGGGACATTGCACGTCCGCGTCCGGCGAGACGGGGGAGCTGGTATTCAAGCTGCGCGAGCTCTACCTGGAGCTGACCCTCACGCGTCCTGGCGTGGCGTGCGAAGATATCGAGGATAAGCTGCGAGCGGTCGATGACGTGGCAGGGTAGCCGGGCTTCGATGTTGCGAAGTTGCGACGGCGTTAGGTCGTGGTCGAAGAGCACCAGCGACGCGTTGGTGCTGGTCACAACTTCGACAATTTCATCGAGCTTGCCCTGCCCGACGAGACTGGAGGGATCGGGCTTTTGGCGGCGTTGCACGAGCGTTGCGGCGATGGTCGCACCGGCGGACCGGGCAAGCTCCTCGAACTCGGCGCGACTGGCATCGAAGTTGATGGTGGAGGCTGCGTCGTCGGTGAAGTCTTCATCGCCAGCCACGACAGCGGCTGCGGTGCGGGCGAGGCGAGCGGCGGCGGTAAGCTGCTTGCGCTTGCGGAGCTCTCCGGTGAACTCGACGACGACGATGACGGCGAGCTCTTGCTGAGTTTGCGAGGTGCGGAGTTCTCGTGCGAGCAGTGCCGCGTCCTGGGCAGCACTAGCCTCGACAAGACTGCGGCGGACTGTCTTTCCGCGGTTCCGGCGAGATGGCGCTTGATCCGGGATCGCGTCAGGCGAAGACTTCTTACTGGTCAAAAGTTGTCTCAATTCAGGGTCAGGTTACGACCAACTGACCTAATGATACTGAATGGCCGGGTCAGGCTGCTTGAAGCCTAAATGGAAGCAATATAGGAAGCCGCTACTATGTCTTGACATCGACTTCTCATTGGTACTACCTTTAGCTGTCTATGTAGCTAAACATTGGAGATACCAACCCTTTTATGACATCTTCCCTCACACGCCGAAGCCTGCTTGTTGCCGCCTCCATGACCGCTGCGCATGTCGCAGCTTCTCGCTCCGGGCTTGCCCAGGCAGCAGCCGGATCGAACAACGCGACTATCGATATTCTTCCGTCTGAAGCTATCGGAACCATCGCACCGGAGATTTACTCGCACTTCATCGAACAGCTTGGGGGAGTGGTTTACGACGGCGTATGGGTGGGAGAGAAGTCCAAAATTCCGAACGAGAACGGAATTCGGCTCGAATTCATCAAGGCAATGCGCGCGGTGCAGGCTCCGGTGCTGCGCTGGCCGGGAGGCTGCTTCGCCGATTCGTATGACTGGCGTGACGGGCTTGGTGTGCCCGACAAGCGACCCAACCGGGCTGCATTCTGGGGACAGCAGGAGTCGAATCGTTATGGGCTGCATGAGTTCATGGCGACCTGCCGAGCGATTGGGTGTAAGCCGTATCTGGCGGGCGATGTGCGGTCGCTGTCGGCGAAGGGTTTTTATCAGTTTGTGGAATATTGCAACGCACCGGCGGGGCTGCTTCCTTCGCACTCTTCCGCACCTGCGGCACCCGATACGCTGGCTCTTGAACGTGCCGCGAATGGAGATCGCGAGCCCTTCAACGTAGACTTCTGGGGCGTTGGCAATGAGGCCTGGGGCTGCGGTGGAAATCAAACACCAGAGGAGTATGCCGGTGAGTTCCGCCGCTACTCGGCATGGATCCCGAAGTATGGCGCGGACCCATTGAAATTGATTGCTGTCGGCCCAAACGGTGATGACGTCGACTGGACGCGCAGGCTGTTCAAATCGCTGGCGGCGAACCCGGAGAAGCGGAACCTTTGGGGTCTATCGATTCACTACTATACGTCGGGTAGTCCGCTGCGTTTCCCTGGCGGCGATGCGCTGGAGTTTGACACGAAGTCGTACTACGACCTGCTGACGCGTGGGTCGATCATGGAGCGCGTGATCACGGATCACTACGGTGCGATTCAGGAGTTTGGTGGGCAGAATAAGGTGAAGCTGGTTGTGGACGAGTGGGGCGCCTGGTATGGGAAGGGGACACAGCTTGGGCCGGATTACAACCTCTCGCAACAGAGCACGATGCGTGATGCGCTGCTCTCCGGCATTACACTCGACATCTTCCACCGCCATGCCGACAAGGTTGCGATGGCCAACGTCGCACAGTCGATCAACTGCATCCACTCCCTGATGCTCGCGCGCGAAGACAAGTTCTGCGTGACGCCGACGTTCCATGTCTTCAAGATGTATCTGCCACATCGCGGAGCCACATCGCTTCGCACGGTCTTCAACGCACAGCCCATTGAGAACCCGCTTGCTGGCTCCGCGATCCCGGTTGGCGGCAACAGCACGGCGGGGGCGTTGCAGGCAGAACGGACACTTGCTGGACTCAGTGGGTCAGCGTCCATCAATGGCAAGAGCGTGACGCTCTCCGTCGTGAACCCGCATCACGACCGTCCGATCACCACTGAGGTTACGATTCGTGGGACGCAGATTGCGTCTGCGACGGGTATGGTTCTGGCCAGCCAGGACGTCCACGACCACAATGACTTTGAGCATCCTGAGGCTGTGCGTCCGGCGCCGATCGTACCAGTCCGCATCTCGAATGGCCGCCTGATCCATACCTTCCCGCCAGCCAGTGTGACAACTCTCCAGATCAAGCTGGTTTAGCGAAATGCCTCCTGCTAGCGCGGTGTCACGTCGAGGTGGCCGCGCAGCAGGATGTCATCGGAGGAGTCGCCTACGAGCACGTCGAAGGTGCCGGGTTCGACTTTGAAGTCGTGGGATGGCGTGTCGTAGAATGCAAGTTGTGAAGCTGGTAGAGAGAACGTCACGTGGGTTGACTCGCCGGGTTGGAGCTCAATTCGACGGAACGCGCGAAGGCTCTTAATGGGTTGCACCACAGCACTTTTCCGTTGGTGGGTATAGAGCTGTGGCGTTACCGAACCTGCTCTGTCGCCGGTGTTCTTCACATCGAAGGAGATGTCTACCTTGCCTGTTGCGGCAATAGTTGTGGACGAGACAGATAAGTGGCTGTAACCGAATCGGGTGTAGCTAAGGCCATGTCCGAATGGGTACAGCGGGACGCCTTTGAAGTAGAGATAGGTGTATCCCTTGGAGACGTCGTACTCGTTCTGCGGAGGCACGCCGTCGAGCGACTGGTAGACGGTGTAGGGTAGGTGGCCGCCGGGGTTGTCGTCGCCGAAGAGCGCGCGGGCGATCCCGGTTCCGCCGGCTTCTCCGGGATACCAGGCTGCGAGGATAGCGGGCAGATGATCGTTCGCCCACGTTACGGCCAACGGTCCCGCGTTCATCAGGACTAGCACGGTGTGCGAATTTGCGGCAAAGACAGCCTCGAGTAGATTCTCCTGTGCGCCGGGCAGGTTGAGGTCGTGGCGGTCGCGCCCTTCTGCTTCTATTTTAAGGTTTGTTCCGAGGCAGAGAACAACTACATCGGACTTTCGCGCGAGGGCAACTGCGCGGGCGACGGCGTCGGAATCGAGCGCGTCGACGAAGTCTGTTCCCTTCTCGTACTGGACCGAGACGCCGCTACCGAGGAGATTGCGCAGGCCTTGTGTTGCGCCGAGTTTTACGAATGGTGTGCCGTAGTAGTTGCCGGTTTCGTAGTCGGCATCGCCGGCTGGGCCAATGACCGCGACCGAGTGAATCGCATCTCGCTTTAGCGGAAGAAACGCCTGCTTGTTGCTGAGGAGAGTGATGGACTCCTGTGCGGTCTTGAGGGCTAGGGCGAGGTGTTCGGGCGAACGCACAACCGACATCGGGATGCGACCATAAGGGTCGTTCGCTGGCGGATCGAAGACACCGAGGCGGAAGCCGACACGCAATACTCGCGTCAGTGCTTGATCGACATCGGCAGTCGAAAGCAGGCCACGCTTTACAGCGAGCGGGATGTTGGTCTCGAACTCGGTGTCGTCTGAATCATTGCCGGCACGAATGGCTAGAGCAGTCGCTTCGATGGGATCTTCGGTGGCACGCTGCCCTTGCTCTGTCTGGTTTGGGCGGCTACCGGTCAAGAGAGCGACCGCGCCGAGGTCGTCGGTGACGAAGCCATCGAAGCCCCACTTTCCGCGCAAGATATCGGTCAGCAGATAGTGGTTGATGGCGTCGGGCGTACCGTTGATGGCGTTGTAGGAACTCATCACGGA
The DNA here is from genome assembly GCA_043783075.1 of Rhodanobacteraceae bacterium. Taxonomy (GTDB): domain Bacteria; phylum Acidobacteriota; class Terriglobia; order Terriglobales; family Acidobacteriaceae; genus Edaphobacter. Next base: position 11,689 of record JAYVZU010000471.1, on the reverse strand, counting down.
TTGTGCGTGGCCTTCCATGATCGCGGCCTTCCAATGCGGCAGCCAGTACTCCATCAGGCTGCGCTCGTCGACGTCGGCGGAGAGGTGCTGGCGGCCAGTCTCAACGTTGTTTACAGCAAAGTGTTTGACCGTTGCAGCCAGCTTTAAATGCTGGACATCATCGCCCTGCAGGCCGCGGACGTAGGCGACCCCCATACGTGAAGTCAGGTACGGATCTTCCGAGAAGACTTCCTGAATACGGCCCCAGCGCGGGTCGCGAGAGATGTTGATGACCGGTGACCGAAAGACGAGACCGTGGCGCGAACGTGGCCCTTCAGCCTTCGCGTTGTAGAGGGCGCGGCCTTCATCCGACATAGAAGTCGTGATGGTGCGGATAAGTTCGGGGTCCCATGTCGCACCCATCGCGATGGCAGCAGGAAACAACGTCGTTGGCTGCTTCGACCACACACCATGCAGCGTCTGATTCCAGCCGCCCCACATTGGAATGTTCAGGCGCGCAACACCATTGTTGAGGTGATTCAGCTGGGCTGCTTTCTCCTCAATCGTAAGCCTACCTATGAGGTCCTGAATCCGCTGCTCGGTTGGCTTGCTGGTGTCGAGATAGCCAGGCGTCGGAGCCTGTGCATAGGCGCAGACGGCTGTTGCAGCTAAGGCAATGGCTAAATAGAGGATGCGCATGATTGGGGTTCCTTATTTCTGGCGTATTGGTTCGATGACAGCAGACATATCCTGCTCGGCATGGCCTTGCTGGATGGCTTGCTCGAAGAGCGCGCGGGCGTTGGCGGCAGTCGTTAGATCAACACCAGTTTCGGCCGCGGCGTTCTGTGCATACAGAAGGTCTTTACACATGAGCTTCAGAAGGAAGTTGACGGTGTAATTCTGGCTTGTCATGCGGGCGGAGATTGCGCCTAACAGAGGGCTACCAGGAGCGCCGGACTTCAGGACCTCGAGAGCCTTATCGCGATCGAGACCGCTGCGTTCAATCCATGTCAGACCTTCGGCGAGTGAGGCGATCTGAACTCCGCAGATGAAGTTGTTGATCAGCTTGAGCTTGGCACCGGAGCCGAGTGGGCCAAGGTAGATAATCTCTTTCGCCATGGCTTGAAGTACCGGAGTTGCGGAAGCCAGCGCGGACTCGCAGCCTCCGACGAGGAAGTTGAGCTGGCCTGATTCGGCGTGGGTGCGGCTGCCGGTAACGGGTGCGTCGAGCAACTCAACTCCGTGGGTTGCAGCAGCAGCGCCGAGTTCTGCAATCCACGCTGGGCTTACAGTGCTCGCTTCAATCAGCACGGCGCCAGGTTTCGCAGACGCAAGCGCACCTGAGTTTCCATCGCTGCCTAGCCAGGCTGCTCGCGATGCGATGTCGTCGGCTAACATACACACGATGAAATCTGCGCCGCGTGCAGCGTCCGCTGGTGTCGCTGCTATGTGTGCCCCTAGCTTGGCAATTGGCTCTGCCTTGGCTGCGGTTCGGTTGTAGACCGTGAGGGGAAACCCGGCCTTTAGCAGGTTGGCAGCCATGCCGCTGCCCATTGTTCCGAGGCCGAGTAAAGCTACAGAGGGTTTGCTCATTTGAATCTCTCCGCGAAGTTAGTTTGATGGAATTGAGAAGCTATTATCCAATGACTTTGAACCGCTTAAGCGACTCTTCGTTGACCGTGAGGCCAAGGCCGGGGAGTGTGTCGTCGAGGTTGATATAGCCATTGGTGGGCGTCGGTTCGCCGTCGAAGATATACCAGAACAACTCGTTCCCTACTTCAACGTCGACCTTGGGGAAGAACTCCGAGATGGGGCAGTTCAGGCTGGACATGGAGACGTGGTAGTTGTGCATCTGGCCGGCGTGTGGAACGACCGGCACCTGGAAGGATTCTGCAAGCGCGCATATCTTGCGTGCCTGCGAGATGCCGCCAACGCGGTTGGTATCGAACTGGATATAGTCGAGCGCATCGGCTTCGAGCAGCTCGCGGAATCCGAAGATGGTGAACTCGTGTTCGCCGCCCGCGATCGGCACGCGGCCGTAGCTCTTCAGCGTTGCATAGCCGCGAGTGTCGTCGGGGATCACAGGCTCTTCAAGCCAGCGGAGGTGGAACGGCTCCAGCAACGGCAACATGCGCTTGGCGTAGTCGAGCGTCCAGCCCATGTATGCGTCAGTCATTAGGTCGATGTCCTCTCCGATGACCTCGCGGACGGTCCGGACGAGCGCGAGATTCTTCTGCATTCCAGCAGCACCATCGAGCGGACCCCAGCCGAAGCGAAGCTTCATCGCTTGATAGCCTTCGGCCTTATACTTCTGCGCTTCGACACGTAGCTCATCGAGCGGCATGGAGTAGAGGCGGCTGGCATAAACAGGAATCTTATCTTTGGTGCGTCCGCCAAGCAGACGGTAGACAGGCTGCTTGGCATCTTTGCCGACCAGGTCCCAAAGCGCGATGTCTACTGCGGAGATCGCAGTCATGGCAACGCCTTTGCGACCAAATGCCATGGTGCGCCGATACATCTGCTGCCATAGAAACTCTGTATCCCAGGGGTCCGCGCCAATAAGTAACGGAGTCAGGTACGTATCGATGAGCGTCTTCGTAACGAGCGGAGAAAGCGCCGCGTTGCCAAGGCCGACTAGGCCTGTGTCCGTAAAGACTTCGACCAGCACCCAGCCGTGAAAGGCGAAGTTACCCATGGAGGCCTCGCCGAAGTTGACGAGGTCCATCGGGTTGGTACAGAAGTGTGGCGGCAAGGGGACGGTGTTCCCTTCCCATTGAACTACGCGCGTACGGACTTCAGTGATCTTCATGCTGTGGCCTCTATCTGTGTGAGGGAATCGATGGGTAAGGGTTGAATCTTGCCGGCGAACAGGAGGATGGCAAGGAAGCCGACGATATGAAATGTTCCAACCAGCACGAACAGCGTGCTGTAAGTGAAGCCGTGACCGAGCAGGTAACCGGCGACGACTCCGAAGATTGCGCCGCCAATTGCACCGCCGAAGCCGACCAGACCCGATACTGTTCCCACGGCGGAGAGCGGGAAGATGTCTGCGGGTATGGTCATGATGAGGCCGGACCATGATTGCTGAAAGAAGAACGCCACGCTGAAGAGAACGATCGCAAGCTCTACCGGGACGAGCGGAACGAACATGACGACAGGCATGAAGATGGCGCTCAGACCAAGCGCGACCTTTCTTGCCACATCCAGCGATTTCCCCTGGTGCAGCAACCGCGATGAGAACCAGCCGCCGAGGAAGCTGCCAACACCAGATGCTGCGTATGGAATCCATGCGTAGTAGCTGACGTGCTTGATGTCGAAGCCGCGCGCGTCGTAGAGGTATTTGGGTAGCCAGAAGAGAAGGAAGTACCAGGCGGAGTCGCTCATGAACTTTGCGAAGACCAGAACCTGCACTCTTCGGAGAGAGACTAGCTGAGCAAAGGTTAGAGCGGCTTCTGGTGCATGAGCCTTGGCTGTAGCTAGATCCGGGACGAGCACGTCGGGGTTCGAGCGATAACTGGAAAGCCACCACACCACCCAGATGATTCCCGCGCCGCCTGCCGCCACAAACACCATGTGCCAGCCTGACCGCAGCAGGATGAAGCCGATGAGCGGAGGTGCAAGAACGGAGCCAACAGCAGTCCCGGCATTGATGATGCCGACCGCTGTTGAACGTTCGGCTGGAGGAATCCATTCGGCGACAACTCGGACCGCAGCGGGGAACGCTCCGCCTTCTCCCATGCCGAGCAGGAATCGCGCGGCGAGTAGAAGCGTGAAGCTGGAGGCCAGCGCATGCATCGCACACGCGAGCGACCACCACAGCATGATGACCATAAAGCCTCGACGCGTTCCGAGGCGATCGAGCAAGCGACCGCCCAGAGCATAGAGGGCCGCATACGACAGTAAAAACGCTGTCTGCAGGTACGAGAATTGCTGGTTTGAGATTGGGATATTGCGTTGGATCGCGGTGATCGCGACGGGCAGCGTTTGCCTGTCGAAGTAGCTGATCGCAATTGCGATGGTGACCAGCACGACGGGGTACCAGCGCGCGTCTAGTCCCATGCGCCGTGCCCCGCCGTTGCCGCTTGCAGATGCTGTGCTCACGCGTTCCTCTTTGTTACCACTTCAGGTGGAACAGTGAGCTGCCTTGGCGTGGCAGGCTTGTCGAAACCACCACGTGGCCATCCGTCACGTCGAGCCAATCCGGAGACGTCAGCATCTGGAGCTGTCCTGCGGCCTGCAGCTCTGCGTATTGCTTCGCTGTCGGATGCTGCGGTGAGCCCATCGCCTGCCAGACGGTGTATGCGTTGGAGTGGGTATCGTCCAGCCGATAGTGCTCCAGCAGAACTCGGTGAACTGTGGGTGGAATGCCGCCGATGGTGACGCTGACCGGAACGGGATTCGCTGCACCGTCGACATCGTTGTAGTTCCACACTAGCACTGCAGCCTCACGCTCCGCCTTGGTGGCAAGCGCGTCCACATCGGACGATTCGCGAACGCCGGAAGCGATCATGCTATCAAGCGGCACCTGTCCCGTGCTGGTCGTGCCGACTCGATTGCCGGACATGAGCGCGAACATACGGAAGATATTTAGGACCGGCTTGTCCACGCCATTCGTTGCCAGCGAGCGGAAGCCTTCGAAGTAGTCCTTATCCTCAAACTCGAACGACCAGCTCAACATGGAGAGGAGGTTTACACCGTGACGATCCTGCAAATCGAAAAGCCCCTTGAAAGCAGCCGCCGTGTATGCGGGGTATAGCGTTCCGTTACGATAGTTGTTCGCCGGGTTCACCTTCGAGGAGCAAGCTGCACAGCCTTCGGGGTCAGCTTCGGAGAGGATGATGGGCAGTTTCTTGAAGCGAGGATAGCTGGCGATCAGCGCGAAGCCGGCGTCTGCATCCTTCAGTTCATTCTGAATCCCCATCGTGACTTTGCCCTCCTGGATGGTGGGGCTGCCCTTGGCGTGGAACGAGATGAAGTCCATGGGAAGTGGCTTGCCATTGGCCGCACTCGTGCCGGAGTTCACGTGGTCCAGGAAGTTCTTGAGGAAGAGATTTGCCTTCGGGCTGCGTGGGCTGGTCGTTGCTGGGCCGCCAACCATAGCGGTCGGCAGCGCTGCACGAACGCCTGCGACGGCGTAGTCGTACAGCTTCCAGTAGTCCTCCGGCGTGGAGTGCCAGTAGTCAATATCCGGCTCGTTCCATACTTCGAAGTACCACTGCAAGACTGTCTGCTTGCCATAGCGCTCAACGAGGTGCGCGGTTACGACGCGACATAGCTCGCCCCACTTGGCATAGTCCTTCGGCGGGTTGTTGGACTTGCCACTGGTCGCTCTTCCTGGGTAGTGAACCTGATAAGGAAGATCGTTTTGATTCGGCAGGTCCGCCGCAAGATCCTTCGGCATGAAGCCAAGCTCGACCATTGGCCGAACGCCGGCCGCTTTATACGCGTCGAAAATTTCGTCGAAGACTTTGAAGTCGTAGACCGGCTTGCCGTTGGCGTCCTCGGTATAGACATTGGTGGAGGAGAACTTGAGCTCCGCCACACCGTTACCTGACGTGAGTAAATGATGAGCGCGGATGTAGACCGGCACGGGGCTTAGGTCGTGCAACTCCTTCATCAACTCGGTGCCGTGACGCATCGTCGTGTAGTTCGCTTCGTCGTAGCCGAACCAGCTATAGATCGGCTTGTATGGACCCAGTGTTTTGTTTAGGTCCACCTGAATGGCGACCGGTGAACCGCTGGGCCCGGGCACTATCTCTGGAACTGTTCCTTGAGCGATGGCCCCGCTTGCGGCGGCTACCGAAAGGCAGCCGCCGACAAACGTAGATCGAAACCAACCTGCAACATCCTGCATCGTGTTCCTTTCAAAACCGCTGTTAGAAGTTGTACTTCAGCGCGAACTGAATGTCGCGAGAGGGCACGGAGGTGCTGGTGATTTGACCACCAGCCGACGCGTCGATCGTGGCGTTAGGCGCCCCGAAGCTCGTCGTGTTGGAGAGGTTGAAGAACTCGGCGCGGAACGATAGGGTGCTTTCGCCGGGCAACGCAAAGTTCTTGAAGACCGATGCGTCGTACTGGCGATACTTATCGGTTCGCAACGTGTTCGCGCGGACGTTGCCGTAGGTATACAGTGCGGCGGGTGTATAGAGAGTCTTGTCGAACCAAGTCAACACGGAACGATTGAAGGCAGGATTGCCACCAGCAGGATTCAGAATTGGCCGCTGCCCACCGACTCCAGTGTTGGCCCGGTCGCTCGAGACTACCGGTGTGAACGGAACGCCGCTGCGTACGATGATGATGCTCTGCACCTGCCAGCCACCGATCACCGTATTCACGAACGAATTACTTTGAGCAAGGAACTTGCGACCATGGCCGACAGGCAACTCGTAGGAAAGACTTCCGGCTACGTTGTGCGGCGTGTCGTAGGGCGAGATGGAATACTCGTAGCCCGTATTTCCACCCAAAGCCGGAGCTTGATTGAACTGCAGGAACTTGGAGTAGGTATAGGAGAGAAGACCCGACAGACCGTGGCTCTGGCGATGATCGATCTTCGCCTGCAACGAGTTGTACTTGGTCTGCGTATCCTGCGTAATGAAGGTGATGGTTCCGAATGGCTGATAGGGGCGGCGTGCTTGAATTCCACCCGGGGCAGGGGTCGGGTCGTTGAAGTCGTTTGACCCATTCAGGTCTACGCCGTGATTGCCAACATAGCCAACTTCCAACACGTCATGCTTGCTGAGCTGTTGCTGGATGCCAAAGCTGTAGTGCTCGTTGTATCCAACATTCAGGTGGGTCTTGCTGGGGCTCAACGTTGGGTTGGCCAGCGCGGAACCGAGCTGTGTCCCGAGGAAGAAGTTCCCCAGGGTGCGAGTGGGAGCAACGTTTTGCGTTTGGTTGACGGTCTCCGAAAGCCGATATGGGAGAACACTCAGATTGACCCGTCCGCTCGTACCTTCGGGCTCATAGAACATACCAAAGCCACCGCGGATGATGGTCTTGCTGCTCAACGCATAGGAGATTCCGATACGGGGGCCGAACTGCTTCTTGTCGGTGTAGGTAATGTTGGAGGGAAGGCCTGCCTGCGAGCTGGTCTGGATATATTGGCCGAAGAACTGGTAGGCTGCCGGAGCCGCATACTGCGCGGTAAGATCCGGCGTGGTTCCCGATCCCGACACGATGATTGGCTTACTCTGAGTCGGGTCGAAGGTGCCGATCTGGCCCTTGTAGCCCGAAAGCCATGGCGAGTACTCATACCGTAAGCCAAGGTTCAGGGTCAGCTTGCTGTTCACGCGAACATCATCCTGCACAAAGAACTGCCGATAGGTCGCCTGACCACCAAAGTTGTTTGCCGGATACGCACGAGCAACCGACGATGGGTAACCCATCAGAAAGTCCGCATACGCGTCGCCAGTTTCGTTGCTGTTGAACGAGAACTGACCGGCATACGTCTGGCTGTCATAGCCGATCCACTGATAATAGCGAATCAGCAATCCGAACTTGATGGACTGCTTCCCGGTCAGAATAGTGAAGTTTTCAGTACCTTCGAAGACCTTGCGATCCTGCGATTTTGGCCGCTGATCGAAGGTGGAACCCTGGAGCGACGAGTATCCGCTCCATGAGTAATCGGGGAACGAACCACCACTGGCAGGCCGAAGCTGCGGTGTAAACCCTGTGACTCCGAACTGCGTGTTGTAATCCGTCCCCTGCAGGAAGGCAGTCAGACGAACATGGCTGGGGAGATAGTGGGCACGCACCTCGTTTACCTTGTTGGAACCGAAGGTCGTGATAACACCAACTGCGATGTCCTGACCGATTGATGTGAGCGACGCTGTCTTGAGCAAGGGCGAGGCATTCGGATCGATCTCACGATTGGTGACATACACCCAGCGAGCAAAAAGCCGGTTGGCATGGTTGATCTGGTGATCGAGACGGACCGTGTACTGATCAAAGTCAACCGCCTGCGAAGGAGCAAAGCTGAACGTTCCCGAAGCCGTGTTGGGAAGCGGTACAAAAGCCTGGATTGCAGTGGCCTGTGGAGCAATACGGCCGCTTGGAATCGTGTTGTTCAGGAATGGTGTGCGAACGACAGTTCCCACGGCAGCACTCGAACCGCAAGTGTTCGTCGCGGTGACCGTGCAGGTCAGCAGCGGGTCGTAGATCGTCTTAGTGCCGAAGTTACCGCTGCGTTGCGCGACGCTGGGCACAATGTTGTTGAAGATCAACCCCTGCCGCAGACGTTGGCCTTCATAGTTGACGAAGAAGAACGAGCGATCCTTACCATCGTAGATGTGCGGAATGGAAACGGGACCGCCGATGTCTGCGCCGAATTGGTTCCGCTTCAGAATCTGGCGGGTGATCGCAAAGTAGTTACGGGCGTCCAGCTTGTCGTTGCGGATGAACTCGAAGACGCCGCCATGGAAGCGATTTTTTCCACTCTTGGTCGTGGCATTGAAGAATGCGCCACCACGGTTGAACTCTGCGGAGTACGGGCTCTGCTGCACGGAGAATTCCTGCAGAGCGTCGATCGAAGTCTGGATAAACGTCCCACCCTGATGCTGCTCGCTCACGTCGACACCATCGAGCAGGAAGGACGTGGCGCTACCACGGATGCCGGAGATCGTATTGCCGTCCACAACCTCCGGGCGAATCGCAAGGGAGTTGCCGGTAGGCGCCAGCAGAGCTGCGCCGGGAGTCAGTTCGGCAAGCTTGAAGAACCCGCGTCCGTTGAGCGGTAGCTCGGTCAGCTGGCGATTCGTGATGACTTGTCCAATGGTGGCGGAGTCCGCGGTGAGCAACGGAGCCGTCGTTGTGACCTCGACAACGGAGGTTGACGCACCGACCTTCAGCTGGAGGTCTTCGCGAGCGATCTGTCCGACCTGGATCTCAATGGCGGAAGCCGTGGAGGTTTGGAATCCTGGCGAAGTCACGCTCATCGTGTACGTGCCCGCCTCGACGGGCGTGACGACAAACTCACCGCTCCGGTTGGTCACGGCGGTCTGAGTAATGTTTGTACCGACGTTTGTGACCTTGACGACGGCTCCAACAATCACGGCGTCAGCCGGGTCGGTAATGCGGCCTACGAAGCGACCCTGCTCGACCTGTGCTGCGGCGAACGGAGCGGTGACTCCGAAGGTCAGGGCAAGCAGGCACAGCGTGATGATGGAACGGCACTTGCGTGTTGTCATGATTCTCCTTTGTGTCGAGTCGGACGAGAACGGCCTTATCGAAGTGCAGACAAAGGTAGTACCAAAGAAATGTTCATGTCAAACGTTTTTTTGTCGAACGTCAAAAAATATGAGTCTTTTATCTTTTTACGGATGTCTTCGACGAGTTAACTTGAAAAGCTCCACTTAATTCGGCAACCGAAGGTACAACCTATTGCAATGGGAAGTGGCAGACTTGTTTTGACATTGGCAGCTCTGACGCGCAGACTGTTGGTATGAATAAGCGGCGGGTCGGACGGTTGAGCACCTTCAAGGACGTACTCAACAACAAAGAGGACGTGACCCACCTGTTGATACTGCGGTTCCAGCAGATGCTCTCGGAGGGCGTCATCTCCCCGGGCACCAAGCTTCCACCGGAGCGGGAACTTGCGGCGCACTTTCAGGTTGCGCGATCTTCCTTGCGGCAGGCCCTGAAAGTGCTGGAGATTATGGGCGTCATCACGCAGAAGGTTGGGGATGGTAGCTACCTCAATCGCGACGCCTCTACAGTGCTGGCCGTGCCGATGGAGTTCCTGTTCCTGCTCGATGACACCTCTGTGCAAGAGCTCACCGAACTCCGCTTTATGATTGAGCCGGCCCTGGCGGCCAAGGCCGCAGAGCGCGCGAACTCGGACGACATCGCGTTGCTGCGGCAGTCCATCGCCGATCTCGAAAGCAGCGAGCTCGACCGCGTGAAGCTCGTTGCAGCGGACCTGCTGTTTCATCGCGCAATCTTTCAGGCATCTGGAAATCGCCTGACGGGCCGTCTGTTTCACACCATACACCGGGCGATGCTGAATATGATCATGGTCACCTCCCAACTCGTGGACCTCGAGCACACAGTGGCATTTCACAGGCCAATTCTTGCAGCAATCGAGGCACGCGACCCCGTGCGTGCAGCCGAACTGATGACTGCACATCTGCTGGATGCGACCGAATTGCTTTCGCTTGGTCGTGAGCAGGAAGCGGCCCAGGCGTTGCGGAAGCAGATGGCCGGAAGTCCATTGGGCCTTCGCAAGTCTGCGCCAAAGAAGAAAGTACCAGTGGCGGGAAAATCTTCGGGGTAAGAGACGCCTCTTCAACAAACCAACCATACAAGGAGCAGCAATGAACGCATCCGCATATCGCGGCGTATTTCCGGTTGCACCCACGATCTTCGACGACCAGGGCAACCTCGATCTAGCTGGCCAAAAACGCTGCATCGACTTCATGATCGAAGCTGGCTCCGACGGCATCTGCATCCTCGCCAACTTCTCTGAGCAGTTCGTGCTCTCCGATGACGAGCGCGAGATATTGGCCCGCGAGATCCTAGACCACGTCGCAGGCCGCGTCCCTGTGATTGTGGCGACCACCCACTTCAGCACTTCAATCTGTGCTGCCCGCAGCCGCCGCGCGCAGGAAATGGGTGCCGCCATGGTGATGGTGATGCCCCCGTATCATGGGGCTACGATCCGCGTTGGACCTGCTGGAATTCGCGAGTTCTTCCAACGCCTCTCCGATTTCATCGACATTCCGATCATGATTCAGGATGCGCCGGTGAGCGGAACCAATCTGCCTGCTCCGTTCCTCGCGCAGCTTGCGAAGGAGATTGAGCACGTCTCTTATTTCAAGATTGAAACTGCGCAGGCCGCGGCCAAGCTGCGGGAACTTATTGCGCTAGGGGGCGATGCGATCGAAGGCCCATGGGATGGCGAAGAGGCCATCACCTTGCTCGCCGACATGGACGCCGGAGCAACTGGAGCGATGACCGGCGGCGGATACCCGGACCTGATTCGGCCGATCGTGCATGGCTACCTTGCCGGGCACCGCGCAGCAGCGATCGAGGCCTACGGACGCATTCTCCCGCTCATTAACTATGAGAATCGTCAGTGCGGCCTTCTCGCGGCCAAGATCCTGATGAAGGAAGGCGGAATTATCGCTTCGGACGCGGGACGCCACCCGCTCGCGCCGGTGCATCCGCAGACCAAGGCTGGCTTGATCGAGATCGCGAGGAGTCTCGACGCGCTGGTTCTCAAGTGGGCGAAGTAGGTCACGGCTTACTTCGGCCGATGGTTGGATGGTGCAGCCTCACCTGAAATTCAACTGGGGCCTGATTGCGCACACAATACCGCCGCCAGCGGATTGGTGCGCGGTGTTGTTTGGTTCTCATGCGCCACAAAACCACAGTTCCAGACACATGCGGAGAGCCGGTAGCAGCGGACCCTGTAATGAGTGTGTGAATTTTCAGGTTTACGAATAGCTCAGGGTTTGGTAACAATAAGGAAACGCTCAATTTTCACTCATTCACAGCAAGCTAGGCCGCTCGGCCAGCCGCAAGGGAATCTCTCCATTTGTTTCCTTTGTAGTTTGCGGTAAATACCCCGTCTTTGTTGATCGTAGCCGGGCGTTGTAGTTCGTGCTAACTGCCTGTTCAGACGTATTCGCTCAATCTGTTTCTACCGATTCTGCTCGGTGGAGTTGTCGCACTGCGTCATCAAGAAGTTGCCGCACTGCTTCATCGCAACGGA
>JAYVZU010000470.1:0-3737 GCA_043783075.1 Rhodanobacteraceae bacterium | reverse complement strand
CAAATCCAGCGTCAGGCAGTAACGCAACATAAGCCACCCCTCCAATTACGAAATCGTTTGCTATCAGCCAAGTAAACGCTAAACTAAACATCGATGCGCGTCGACTCCCACCATCATCTCTGGCACTACACACCCGAGGAATTCGACTGGATAGACGAATCCATGTCCGTCCTCCAACGCGACTTCTACCCCGCAGACCTCGCCTGCGCAGCCTCCGGCATCGACGCCACCATAGCCGTCCAGGCCCGCCAAACCCTCGAAGAAACCGCGTGGCTCCTCAACCTCGCCGCCCAATTCCCCCTCATCCGAGGAGTAGTAGGCTGGGCCCCCATCGCCGCAGAAGATTTCCCTACCACCCTCGAAACCCTCCGCCAAAACCCCCTCCTCAAAGGTCTCCGCCACGTAGTCCAGGCCGAGCCTCCCGGCTTCCTCGACGATCCCGCCTTCAACCGCGGCATCGCCTCCCTCCTCCCCACCAGGCTCGTATACGACATCCTGATCGTCGCCCGCCAACTCCCCGAAGCCATCCGCTTCGTCGACCGCCACCCCCACCAGCAGTTCGTCCTCGACCACATCGCCAAGCCCGACATTAAGTCCAACACCTTCGCCGAATGGATCCAAGCCATCCGCGATCTAGCGCAACGCCCCAACGTAGCCTGCAAGCTCTCCGGCATGGTCACCGAGGCCGACTGGCACGCCTGGTCCCCACAACTACTCAAGCCCTATTTCGACACCGTCCTCGAAGCCTTCGGCCCATCCCGCCTCATGTTCGGCAGCGACTGGCCCGTACTCACCGTAGCCTCCACCTACGCCCAATGGCGCACCACCGTCGCCACCTGGCTAGCCCCGCTATCCCTCAACGACCGCGCAGCCATCGAAGGCGAAACCGCCACCCGTATCTACCGCCTCACCTAAGGGAGCAAAATGAAAGCCCTCACCCTCACCGCCGCCGGCCAGGCCTCCATCACCGACACCCACGAGCCCATCCTGCAGACCGGCCAACTCCTCCTCAAGGTAGAAATGGTGGGCCTCTGCGGCACCGACCTCAACAGCTTCCGTGGCCGCAACCCCCTCGTCACCTACCCCCGCATCCTCGGCCACGAGATTGGTGCCACCGTCCTCGTCGGCGACGCCACCACCCCCACCGGAACCCGCGTCACCGTCTCCCCCTACACCGCCTGCGGCCGCTGCCCCTCCTGCCGCCGAGGCCGCGAGAACGCTTGCCGCTACAACGAAACCTTCGGCGTCCAGCGCGACGGAGCCATCACCGAGCTCCTAGCCGTCACCCCCGCCAAGGTCTACCCCTCCGCCACCCTCTCCCACAAGCAACTAGCCATCGTCGAACCCCTCACCGTAGGTGCGCACGCCGTAGCCCGAGGCCGCGTCACCAAACAAGACGTAGTCGCCGTCATCGGCTGCGGAGGCATCGGCCTCGGTGCCATCGCTGCCTCAGCATTTAGGGGCGCACGAACAATCGCCATCGACCTCGACGACACCAAGCTAGCCACCGCCCAGCTAGCCGGAGCCACCGACCTCATCCACTCCGGCAACGAAAACGTAGCCGAACGACTCCGCGACCTCACCGCCGGCGACGGCCCTGACGTCATCATCGAAGCCATCGGCCTCGCCGAAACCTTCCGCCTCGCCGTCGAAGAAGTAGCCTTCACCGGACGCGTAGTCTACATCGGCTACCCAAAGGACCACGTCGCCTACGAGGCCAAGCTCTTCATCCAAAAGGAACTCGACATCATGGGCTCCCGCAACGCCCTCCCGCAGGACTTCCGCGAAGTCATGGCCATGCTAGAAGCCGGCCGCTTCCCCGTCGAACAAGCCGTCACCGCAATCATCCCCCTAGACCGAGCCCCCTCCATGCTCGCCGACTGGTCCGCCAACCCAGCCGCCTTCACCAAAATCATGATCCAAATGTAGAAACCATCGCTCCACCGCAGTCATTCCCACCCGCCGTCATTCTGGCGAAGCCAGAATCTCCGTAGTTGTTCTCCTCGACCAACCCAAACCACCCGGGTGCCCCATCTCAAACTGTCCTACCGTTTGAGGTGGGGACGTACAACCCCATTGGTCCACCACCACCCCCTGAGGTATAGTCACCCCCATGCCAGTCCGCATGAAAGACATCGCCGAGGCCCTCGGAGTCTCCATCGTCACCGTCTCCAAGGCCCTCCGCAACCATCCCGACATCGCCGTCGAAACGCGGAACCGCATCCTCGAGCGCGTCAAGGAACTCAACTACCGTCCCAACCTCATGGCCCGCTCCCTCGTCACCGGCCACAGCGAGCTCGTCGGCCTCGTCGTCCCCGACCTCGTCCACCCCTTCTTCGGCGAAATCGCCAAGGCCCTCTCCGCCGAGCTCCGCCAGCACAACTTCTTCCTCATCGTCTCCTCCTCCGACGGCGACCCCGCCCTCGAGCAGGCCGAGATTGAGCACCTCATGGCCTATCGGCTCGACGCCCTCGTAGTCGCCTCCTGCCAGCCCACCTCGGTCAACCTAAGCCGCGTCCCCAAACAAGGCACGCCCCTCATCCTGCTCGACCGCGCCTACTCCGATCTCGACACCCACTTCGTAGGCTCCGACGACTACAAGATCGGCGTCCTCGCCACTAGGCACCTCATCGATTCTGGTCGAACCCGCATCGCCCACCTCCGCGGCCCAGCCAACAGCGTCGGCGACCGCCGACTTCAGGGCTTCCTCGACACCATGCAACAACACGGCCTAAAAGTCCCCGAACAATACATCTCCGCCAAGCCTAAAGACTCCATCCAGCGCAAGAACGGCAACCTGGCCATCAAGCGCATGCTCGCCCTCGATTCCCCGCCGCAAGCCGTCTTCTGCTTCAACGACGCCGTAGCCCTCGGAGCCATGGAAGGCGCAGCAGCAGCCGACGTCAAGGTCCCGCAAGACCTCGCCATCATCGGCTCCGGCAACTACCACTTCAACGACACCCTCCGCGTCCCGCTCTCCAGCATAGAGCAAGGCTCCGTAGCCATGGGCAAGCGCCTCGCCCAACTCGTCATCGAAATCGTAGCCAGCAAAGCCACCCTGGCCCCCACGCAAACCATCCTCAAACCCAAACTAGTAACCCGCGAATCTACCCAAGTCCCAGGCTGAAAGCTCATAGCTAAAAAGCTGTCAGCTCAAGAATCCCCGCTCTTGCACTCCATGCCCGGAGCATTCATCCCGCCTCTGTCCCTCTAATCCCCGTTCAAGCCGTTGCCTTCCCCTAATACCCCCATCAAACCCCACGCAACATCTCATGATTTGCCGGCGTGATCCGCAACGCCAACGGCATATCATGCGGCCACCGTCCCGGCAAAGACACTTCCAAAAACTCCGCTCCGCGCGTAAACTTTAGCCCGTCCGGGACCCCCAGCAACTCCACCTTGTGGACCTCCGAAGCAAACAGCAGCGAGCCTTTCTTCAATGTCTTAATCCGAACCTTCGCATCATCTGGCCACTCCATCACGATCGCGTACAGCCGGCCATCCTTCACCGTAAACCGCATGTCTTCGGCTGTGAACGCTCTCATCTTCTCGTTGAACCGCTCCTTCGGTGCCTCCTCCGGCGCTCCCTCCCCCGAGATCTTGAACGGCCTCGTCCCATAGATCGCCTCACCATTCGCCGGGAACCACTTTGCCAGCTCATGCAACACGCTCAACTCATCCGAGTCGATCGTACCGTCGCCCTTCACCGGAATATTCAGCATCAAATTCCCGTTCTT
>JAYVZU010000469.1:0-3742 GCA_043783075.1 Rhodanobacteraceae bacterium | reverse complement strand
GTCATTGGGGATGGTAACGCTGGTCCTGTAACAACGGCGCTGCACGATGAGTTCTTCGGCATCGTAAGCGGCACGCGTCAGGACCGCTATAACTGGCTAACGCCGGTCAAGGTAAAGGTCGAAGAGCCAGTTGTAGCGTAAGCTCGCCGGAAGTCGGGCACAGAAACAACGTCAGGATGAGCTGGTCGGAGGCAGCAAGTGGGTGGTGACAAAGCCCATCTTGCTAAGCGCTGACCGGCTCATTCGTTTGTCTCGATACATCCGCACATCAGCAAGTTCGCACAGCTCGTTCGGGTCGGCCACGTCATCCGGACACAGCGCGTAGCCGATGCTCGCGGTGAGGATCGTTTTAGCGTCGGGTGGCAGTTCAACCGCTGCGACCGCAGCCCGCAATGTCTCCGCAATACGGTCACAATCGCTGGCTCTGGTCAGATCGTTCACGATGACGTTGAACTCGTCACCGCCGCACCGTGCCAGCGTATCGGAGCTGCGAATCTTGGAGCGCAACATCGCCGCAGTCCTCGCCAGCACCAGGTCGCCAGCGCGATGGCCCAGCGTGTCGTTGATGATCTTGAAGTTGTCGAGGTCGATGATGAATACCGCGACGCAAAGCTGCGTCCGGTTTGCACGGGATACAGCCTGCAACAGGCGATCGTCAAACAGCCGGCGATTGGGCAGGCCGGTAAGCGGATCGTGCATCGCCTCCTCTTCCAGGCGACGAGTCTGCTCTTCCAGCAGCACCAGCAACATGCCGATGATCACGAAGAACTTCTGCATCGTCCAGAGTTGTTCATTGAGATCGAAGAAGTAAGGTACGTTGCGCACAAATGGATGTGCGAGGAAGCATAGCGCCCAGACGATAAACCCGGTTACAACAATGATGCCGCCGATACGGCCCCGCTGTATCCGCTTGCGGAACGAAAACGCGACCAGCAGGTATAGGCAGGTGAGCCCCCAATAGACCAACAGCCGAAGCTGTGCGGTCATGGCCATCCACACCATCGGCGCCCAGATCAGCAGATGGATGGCAAGCAGCCTGGCGCGGAACTTCCCATCGCCGCGCAGGAAGAGCAGCGCATACCCGGTGCCGAGCAAAAGGCTGGACACGACGATGACCAGATAAACGGTGGTCGTCGTAACTCCCCAGCCG
Source organism: Rhodanobacteraceae bacterium (assembly GCA_043783075.1). GTDB lineage: Bacteria > Acidobacteriota > Terriglobia > Terriglobales > Acidobacteriaceae > Edaphobacter. The sequence goes on along the minus strand of JAYVZU010000469.1, from coordinate 2,592 downwards.
TAGACGGTCGTCATCGCAAACAACGGAACTGCCGGCAGCAGAAACAGCGGAAGGTGTATTTCGCCGGGTATGAAGTCCTCTCGCGCGGCCCAGCCGAAGGTCACACCGGCCGCAACATAGGCGTCCAAGGCCATGGCATGCGCGGAATGGCTCAACCCGGGAGAGTTCCGCAGAACCGCCACAGCAACGGCTTCCAGCAGGATAAACAGCAGGCCAAGCATCCAGAGATCGAAGCTCGAATCGCTGTATTTGCGACGCAGCCAGTCGAGCACCCCCATCAGGATGATCATTCCGGCGATATCTGGCATTGATAACAAAGTCATGGGCAGCTCTTAAAACTTTTTTTCAAATACACTGCCCCCTCAATCAATACGTTGAACTATTGAGCGTTGGATTGGAAGCGCAAAATTTTGACCCGCAACAGGTTAGATAGCCCCTTCGCCCCGCTGTGACCCATCACCAAGGGTTGGATGCGCTAAACTGCTCGGGCGAATCGACGCCAACTTCTTACACGTTCCTCCGCCGGTGCGCTCGGTGCGCTGGCATCGGCCTCAGCCTTCGGCGACCTTTTACCAGCAACCGCCTCCAGATCGCAGCCGACCCACCAGTACGACATCTTCGAGCTGCGCCTGGATGGCCCCGGAACCGGCAACCCGTGGGTCGATTTCAATCTCGCCGCAACCTTCACGCTCGGCAACCGAAGCGTCACGGTCGACGGTTTTTACGATGGCGGAACTTACTTTAAAATTCGCTTTATGCCGGATACCCCAGGCCCGTGGAAGTACACCGTCACCGCCAACTTTCCGACATCGGTCCGCACCGGCGAGCTGACCTGCCTGCCCGCAAAATCCGGCGTCCACGGCCCCGTTCGAGTCGCAAACGGCCACCACTTCGCCTACGTCGACGGCACCCCCTATTTCCCCTTCGGCACCACCTGCTACTGCTGGACTCACCAGGGTGACGCGCTCGAAGAGCAGACACTTGCCACCCTCAAAGCCCCTCCATTCAACAAGATCCGGATGTGTCTCTTCTCGAAGTCGTACCAGTACAACCGCAACGAACCAGTCTATTACCCGTTCCAGCGACCCGCTGGACCCAATCTTACAGAACCCGGCGACGTTACCCGCTTCGACCCGGCTTATTGGACCCATCTGGAGCAGCGCCTCACCCAGCTCCGCGACCTCAACATCGAGGCCGACCTTATCCTCTTCCACCCCTACGATCGCTGGGGCTTCGCCGCGATGTACACCGAAGCCGACGAGCGATACATTCGCTACCTCGTTGCTCGGCTGGCGTCATTCTCAAATGTCTGGTGGTCGCTCGCCAATGAGTTCGACCTGATGAAGTCGAAGACCACCGCCGACTTTACGCAGCGCCTCCACCTCGTCCAGCAGGTCGATCCCTACCAGCATCTACTCTCCATCCACTACTCCAAGTACATGTACGACTACGCCAGCCCCGCCGTAACCCACGCCAGTCTAAAGACTTACGAGTTCTCGAAAGCTGCCGAGTGGCTCTCCGAGTGGCGGAAACCTATCGTCTTTGACGAGGCCATGTACGAGGGCAACCTGAACAGCCGCTGGGAAAACCTCTCCGGCGAAGAGATGACGCGGCGATTCTGGCTCGGCACCGTCGCCGGTTGCTACGTCACCCACGGAGAAACCTTCTCCCCCGAACCCGGTAGCCAGCCCGAAGAGGTCATTTGGTGGGCCAATGGCGGAAAGTTGCACGGCACCAGCCCAGCCCGTATCGCGTTCCTCCGCGACCTGCTCGAATCCGTCGCGTCCACCGGGCTCGAAGGCTCACCTGAACCCTACTACCTCAACGCCACCTGCAAAACCGCCATCCTCTACTTCTTCGACTTCCACCAGCCCACAGAGTACGAAGTGCCACTCGGCGACCACGTCTACACTGCCGAGGTTATCGACCCGTGGAGTATGAATTCGAAGCCATTACCCGGAACATTTACCGACAAGGCAAAGGTCGTACTACCCGGCAAGCCTTACGGCGCGCTGTTGTTTCGTGCTGCCACCCGTTCATAGAGTCCTCGGCGTTGCAAGGTGGTTGTACACCTATACTTAAGTTGGATTGAACCTCTCGACGCTCTTGATAAACTTACTCACAGGTCGTTCGGTCCACTCCCACTCTCCACTGAGGTTTCATGTACGATCTCACGCTGTCCCCAAGCTGCACCACATGCGGAAGTTCCCGCACCATTCGCGTTAAGCGTAAGGGCCTCATTCAGGCGTTCGTCTGGACACGTCTCGGCTACTTTCCGTGGGAGTGCACCGGTTGCCGCAACGTCTTCCTCATCAAGAATCGCGGCAAAGTGAAGCGACGCACAAGCACCGGCGAAATCCATCTGCCCCACATGAGCTAGTGCGCAGCGGGCGGAGTCTCGACCGCTGGAGCAGTCACCGCGCGTGAAGCCTCCTGCGTCCCCCACCCCGGCAGCACCTGCGACCCCGTAATAAGCCGCACCCCATCCTGATAGGTCAGGTACGTCCACGCCCACTGGCTGAAGATCGCCAGTCGATTGCGGAAGCCGATCAGGAAAAAGATGTGGACCACCAGCCACACCATCCACGCTGA
>JAYVZU010000468.1:0-11273 GCA_043783075.1 Rhodanobacteraceae bacterium | reverse complement strand
AGCAACCTCAAGATCCGCCCAAATCAGCTCAACAGTTACACCTCCAGCGAGGAATCGAAGTGGTCAACAAATCAACCGCCTACGCAGAGGCCCCCTAGGGAGGTTATTAGCAGAAATCAAGGTGCCGAGATAACCCTTCGAATCTTGCTTTTCAGTTTCTGCCTGATCCTTGTCAGCTTGTTGATTTATCACGGTGACTGTTACAGGACTGCTACTGTGCTCGGGGCTTTCATTGCCGGGATTGGTTTGTGCTGCTTTCTCCTGCCCGTGTACTGGCAAGAAGGCGTAAAGCATGACAACCATCCAAAGTATTTTCTTCATCTTGGAGAGAATGTGTCACCAACTTCTGAGGGCCACGGATTCAAATTGGGACACTACCCGGACTTCCGGTGGCTCGAAGTGCAACTACTGAGATTCTGGCTTTGCCAGAATGACGAGGCGTTGGGGTTCGGAGCCTGATTTAATGATATGGGATTGTGGGTAGTGATCGTGCCATCTATTTTTGGGCGGAAGTGATTGATTCGAAAGTGGTTGTGGGTGCGGACGAAAGAAAATCGCTTGACACGCGATTTGCTGGTGTTTTGGCGTTTGAGTTGGTGATAAACCCCACCTCAATCCCGGTGGAGCTGGGATTGAGATGGGGCACCCGGTGGTAGGGGCGGTGGGCTAATTGCCTGCGGCGATGAGTTCGATGATCTTGTCCATGGCGATGCGGTCTGCGCCTCCGCTGGGCAGGTGGTTGTCGACGAGGACGGAGAAGGCTACGGTGGCTCCGCTGGCGGTGGTTAGGTATCCGGACAGGTCGCGTGATTCGCCGAGGGTTCCGGTCTTGGCGAGGACTTTGCCGGTTAGGGTGGAGGGTGGGAGGAAGCGGTTTGCAAGGGTGCCGTCAACGCCGCCGATAGGCAGTGATGATTTGAAGGTCTCGCCCCACTTCTGCTTCGTCGCGTAAACCAGAAGCTGGGTGAGTGACCGCGGTGTTACCAGGTCGTGCCCGCTTAGGCCGGAGCCGTCGTAGAGTACGAGGTCGTTAGGCGCGATGCCGGCTTGTGTCAGGTAGGCTTTTACGATTGCGAGGCCTCCGATTGAACGGTAGTCGCAACCGACTGCCGCGCCGAGGTTCCGCATTAGCACCTCGGCGTGGAGGTTCTGCGAGTCTTTCATGGTGAAGATGACGTCGTCCGCGAGGCGTGGGGACTGGTGCGTCGCGATTATTGTTGGAAACGCAGAAGGGTTTAGGGGGAAGCCACAGATTTTTGCGCTTGCGCCGGCTACCAGCGCCGATTTGACCGCCGCCTGCACCTGAGCGTCATCACTCGGTGCCATCGCGGGATTCGCCGTCGCGTGGTCCGCGAGTACGCCCCCGCCAATCTTTACGCCGCGCCGTTCGAGCGCGAACTTCAGGGCCAGCGCCGCGTACTCTGCCGGGTCGTGGATCGCGAGATCGGCCTTGGCTGTCGCTGCCTCCAGTGCCAGTTCACCCGAGACAGCGATCTCGCGAGAGCCTACTGGCCGGTCGAAGTGGACTCGCGCCCGGTGATCGCCACCCTTGGCTACCGTCGCGGTGATACCGGTCATGACGTAGTACGGCACGTCTGGCAGGGCCGTCACTACGGCGGCGTCGCCGACTTTCGCGCCGGGATTGACGTCGATCTCGATCTGGCTATCGTGAATGGTCAGCCCGGAGACGGGTGCGCCATACCCCGGCTGCAGGTCGTCGATGCCCCAGCCTACGGGGTACGGCTCCCACGCAAAGTAGGTGTCGTCGCCTATGATGTCGCCGGTGATCGACTTTACGCCCTTGGCGACTACCTGATCGGCTAGCTCTTCGATGTCCGCCACTGTCGCCGGTTCAGGAGGCGCTGGCTTGGCCGGCTTTGTTGGCTCAACATAGGGCACGTCGTGCGAGCCGAAGTTGGCGTCGCCACCGCCTAAGAGCTTCAGATTTCCCTTCAACACACCGCCTGCAAGCTCACCCTCGCCGAACACGGTCGTTGTAAAGCGCCTGTCCGGACCCAGCAAGGCGAGCGCGGTTGCTGCCGTAAACATCTTGTTGTTGGAGGCGGGTCGGAATAGTTGAGCGTCGTTCGATGTACAGAGCGGCTTGCCTTCCAGAGTCGTCACGGAGACGCCCCAGTGCGCTCCGGCGACTGCGGGTTCGGCAGTAACGGCCCTCACTTTATCGCAAAAATTGCCGGACTGGCCGGAGGCTGACGCGAGGGCCATCGCGCCCAGCACGAGGGCCGTTCCAAAGGTATGTGTCATGCGAAAAGTGTAGCCGCTTAAGTTGTGTGTGCGACTACGATCTTCCAGCCGTCTGCTGTCTTTTCAAACACCAGAGAGAACATGCCATTCGCTGCGCCGCCAGCTTTCTTGGTCCGGTCGATGTGGTATTTGCCGACTATAACTCCAAACTCCTCCGTAAGCACGTGGGGTTCCAGTTCGGAGAAGGTCAGAACGCCCATCGATTCCTTGTTGGGGTAGTTGCGCCGGTAGTCTGTGAGCAGTTCCTCGAAGCCGCGCGTGACTTTCCCATCCGAGATGAACAGCAGCTCTGGTCCATTCTTGTAACCGGCAAGATACACATCAATATCTCCGTGGTTCCAGGCTCGCTCCTGCCCGTTCAGGACCTTGATCATGTCCAGCTCTTCGCGCGATAGAGTGCGCAGTTGATCCTTCGGCTTCTCCGGAGCCTGAGCGTGCAACGCCGGTGCCAGCACCAGCGAAAGTAAGACAATAACGAACGACATCCTCGACCTCATGAGCGAACCTCGTAGGCAGAAGTGTAGCTGAGATTGCGCGGCAAGAATGTCATCGGTTCGTCACGACCTATAACTATTGCGTCTTATCGTGGTGTTGGATGCCCAATGTGTGGATGATCCAAAGCAATGTCACTCCGGCGGCGCATGCCAGACCGAGCATGGACCCTGGAAGGCGAGCACTATGCCGGCGAGATACAGCGCGACGCTGATGTATCCCTTGCGCTGCTTCGTGCTCGTCGTGTACCTGGCCAGAGTGGCTGATATGGCGACGGATCGCCCACTGCAACATGCTGAACGACGCACCGGTTATCAGCAGCGACCAGAGGTAGACCGCCACCGAGAACGAGTCGAGATGTTTGTCGACCATGTAGCTGGTCACTAAGGGAGTCAGCGAGAGGCAGAATAGAAGGCCAAGGTTCGACTACAGGATCAGGTGATCGACCCGCTTCAACCGGTCGACCAGGTGATGATGGTTCACCCAATAGATGCCCACAAAGGTGAACGAGAGCAGGTAGACCGCCAGGGTCGGCAGCACCGTGAGCAGGCCAGCCATGCCCGGATCTTTCGGGACCTTGAAGTCCAGCACCATGATGGTGATGATGACCGCGATGACGCCGTCCGAAAAGGCTTCCAGCCGGGATGGAGAGGGTTGATATGCCATAAAACCAGGGGTAGGGAATAGGGTGTAAGGAATAGAATACAGATAAGTTGCCATGGAAATGACTTCAACAAAAACGGTCCATACCGTCTGCTCGCACGATTGCCCGGATAGCTGCGGTGTTCTCGTCACGGTGGACACACTGACGGGTCGCGCGATTAAGGTGCAGGGCGATCCGGCGCACCCGGTTACCCGCGGCTTTCTGTGCGGCAAGGTGGCGAAGTATCTCGACCGTGTGTATGCGCCGGACCGCCTGCTGTACCCGATGCGCCGCAAGGCCGGCGTGGCTAAATCGCCGCTGGTGAGGGGCCGTGAGCTGGAGGCGTTTGAGCGGATTAGCTGGGATGAAGCGCTGGATAAGATTGCGGCGAAGCTGAACGCAATCTCGAAGGAGTTCGGGCCGGAGTCGATCCTGCCGTACAGCTACGCCGGAACGATCGGGCAGCTCGGCTTCGGGTCGATGGATCGCAGGTTTTTCTATCGGTTAGGAGCCTCGCAGCTTGATCGTACGATCTGCTCCACCGCTGGCGGAACGGCGCTGACGAGTGTGTATGGCATTCGGCTTGGGACCACACCACAGGATTTTGCTCATGCGAAATTCATCATTGCGTGGGGCGCGAACATCCACGGCAACAATATTCACCTGTGGCCGTTTGTGGAGGAGGCGCGCCGCAATGGGGCCCGGCTGATCGTTATCGACCCTTACCGCACCCGCACGGCAGCGCTGGCCGACGAACATCTGGCGATCAATCCCGGCACCGACGGCCTGCTGGCGCTGGCGATGATGCATGTGATTTTTCGCGATGGGCTGGAAGATCGCGAGTATCTGGCAGCGTGTGCGACGGGAGCGGCGGAGCTGAAGGCCCATGCGCTGATGGCGGAACACTCGCCAGAGAATGCGGCGGGAATTACGGGAATTACTTCTGAGGTAATCGAACGGTTGGCCCGTAGCTATGCGGCGGCAAAGCCTGCGGCGATTCGGCTGAATTACGGTATTCAGCGGAGCGAGAATGGCGGGACAGCGTCGCGAGCGGTCTGCATGCTGCCCCTGGTTACAGGCTCTTGGAAGCGTCGCGGAGGTGGTCTACAGCTTTCGACCAGTGGCTCGTTCCCGTTCAATCAAGCCAAGCTGCAGATGCCGGAGTTGATGCTCGAAAGCCCGCTTGGGCGGGTTGCTCGCACGATCAACATGAGCCAGTTGGGCGGAGCTCTGACGGAGGTCTCTGGGCCTCCGGTAAAGGCGTTGTTCGTCTACAACTCGAACCCCGCGGCGGTGGCGCCGAACCAGAACGCGGTGATCCAGGGCATGGCTCGGGCGGACTTGTTCACGGTGCTCCACGAGCAGTTCTTTACGGATACAGCCGACTACGCCGACATTCTGCTGCCCGCGCCGACGTTTCTGGAGACGAAAGATGTTCAGGGGGCCTACGGCCACATCTTCGCGCAGGTCAGCCAGCAGGCAATCGAGCCGCTGGGCGAGGTCCGCAACAATGTCGCGGTATTTAGCGAGCTCGCGCGGCGCATGGGATTTTCGGAGCCGTGTTTTGACGACACCGTGGACGATTTGATCGATCAGGTGCTGGACTCGAAGAGCCCGTGGTTTGCTGGGATCACACGCGAGAGCCTGGAGCGGGAAGGGCACATGCCGCTCGCGCTTCCGGTAAATGCCGAGGGCGTCGCGCTGCCGTTCTCCTCGGTCGATTGGTTTCGGACACCCAGCGGCAAGGGCGAGCTTTTGCCGGTACCGGAGTTCCATGCGCCGGTGGAATCCCGGGCTGCCAACAGCGTCGAGTACCCGCTCGAATTTCTGCCGCGCAAGGCGGACAACTACATGAACTCGACCTTTGCCAACCAGCCGACGCACCAGCGGATGGAGTCCGCCACTGCCGGAATCCTGGAGATGCACGCCGATGACGCGGCCGCTCGCGGGGTCGCTGCCGGGGATAGCGTTGAGGTGTTCAATGCGCGTGGCAGCATCACGCTTGTGGCGAAGCCGAGCGCGAAAGTCGGCAGGGGAGTTGTGGCCGCGCGCATGGACTGGGCGAAGCTGGGCAGCGATCTGTCCGGTCGTGGAGCCAATGTCAATGCGCTTACCTCCGAACGTCTGACCGACCTTGGTGGCGGAGCGACATTTTATTCGACGCTGGTTGAAGTCCGCCGCGTCCCAGTCACGCACTAAACTGATTCAGGAGAAATAACCGATGCCGCGTGAGATTAGCTGGAACGATTCCGAAGAGATTGGAATTCAGCTGCAGGAGAAGTACCCCGAGATCGAGCCGTTCACGGTTCGGTTTACCGATCTGCACAAGTATGTGACGGCGCTGCCGGGGTTTATTGGCGATCCTGCGAAGTCAAGTGAGCCGCTGCTTGAAGCTATACAGATGGCGTGGAATGAGGAGTTCGAGGACGCGAAGGATCTCTAGGCCACGCGCCGTCGTAGCTGCTGGATCAGCTTCGATCCGCTCATCTGCAGTACGACGGCACACAGGCTGGCCCACAGCAGCGTTCCCGTCACAATCTTTGCCAAGTCAGCGGTATATCCATGTAACGAGCCGACAAAGCCAGCCTTGACCAGCGTGGCAGAGGCGACGTAGGCGATGACCGCTGCCAATGCAGCTCGTCCGAGTTCGCCCCACTCCAGGCTGGCGATGCTGACAAGCCGTTTCTTGTGAAGCAGAATCGCTAGGGAAACCGTGTGGGCGAAGATGCCGAAGTTCGAGGCAATCGCGAGCCCTGAGACGCCGATGTGATGAAACAGCAGCGCGTAGATCGGGATCGAGACGAGGGTGACGATTGTGCCAGAGATTGCTGGAACCAGCGTATTTCGAGCGGCATAAAACGCTCTGGCGTAGATGCCTTGCGCCGACCATAGCGCGAGTGAGAACGCGAAGATGGCTAAGTAGTGCGCGGTCAGGGTGGCATCGGCGTGGGTGAATTTTCCGCCTCGAAACAGGTCCACGACGGGAACTGCCATGGCAGACATCCACGCCGCCATCAGGAACGAGACGGCCAGCAGACGCGAGACCGCGCGGTTGACTGCGGCGTTGAACTCGTACATCTTGCTTTGCGCGAACAACGAGGAAAAAAATGGCAGCGATGCCGCCCCGGCGGCTGCTCCGACAATGACTAACGGCGCATTGAAGAGCGTTTTGGCGGTCGTCAGCAAGGTGTACCCGCCGGGGCTGGCGGTCGCGAAGTAGCTGAGAATCCACTTGTCTGCCATCGCCAGCGACACGCCGATCATTAGCGGCAGCGAAAGCTTGAGCCATTCGACGAAGTCCGGGTGCCGGAGATTGAAGATCGGCACGAACTTCAATCCGGAGCGGAACGCCCCCATTGCATTGAGTACCGCCGAGCCGACAAATGCCCCGGCCAGTACGCCAAATGCAAGCGAATCGATGCCGTATCGGCCGGCTAGGAATACTCCGCCCAGAATGATGAGCAGGTTGTAGATGAGCGGCGTAATTGCTTGATAAATGAAGATTTTACGGACTAACAGCCGGGAGCCAAGGACTCCGCCGATGAAGAAAAAGAGCTGCGCCGGGAGCAAGATTCTAGTCAGGTGGGTGCAGAGTGCGGAGGTCTCGACGTCAAGCGCCGGGAAGAAGACACGCGTATAGACGGGAGCGAAGATCTCGGCGAGCAGGATTCCCGTTCCGAGCACAGCGACCATCGCGACCAGTACAACGGAGAGTGCGCGGTCGGCTCCTTCTTCGTCGCCAGCCTCGCGGTGGCGGTTCAGAATGCTGACCAGGGTGATCGAAGCGACGCCGCCGACCAGGAAGTAATTGATCATGTCGGGCAGGTTGAACGCTGCGTTGTAAGCGTCGGTAGCTCGTCCAGCGCCGAAGACGAATGCTATGTATTTGGTCCGCACTAGGCCGAGTACGCCGGAGAGCAGCGACGAGATCATCAGCAGCACGGTGGCTGAAAATGCCGAGTGTTGTCGCGACGTACTAAACAGGCTTGCGCGGGCGGCTGGCGACTGCGGCGCAGCAGGGTCCAGCGAGTTGGGAGCGGTCGATTCGTTCACAAAGAAGGAGCCCACAATGGTTCCGGGCTGCAACTCCAGTTTACAGTGTCGCGGTCAACATTGATCCTCGGCTTGTGTGCACACTACTCCTGCAGCGCGGCAAATCGGTGGTTCAGTGCAGAGTTAGTCTAAATCTTCGGTCGTAACGTCCGTCTTCATAGCGGCAAAGCAAGGCACGACGAGCATGGCAACCAGAGAAGAAGCGATCAATAGATCATGCATAGTGGACTCGTTTCTGTTCAGCTTTTGCTGACAAAACAAGTGTGGTCTGACCAGGAGGATTTCTAAATCCCCCGCGTCGATTGCGGTCTGCACCTTTTGTGTGATGAGGCGTGCTACTCCAGAGGTGGCAGGTCGCCAAAGAGGCTGTTCACGAACGCGTCGGCCTTAGATTCTTTCGGCTTTAGGGTCTGCAGCAGCTTGGGCTTGGGGAACTGCATCGGAGCCGGTGGCGCAGATGGTTCCGCCGCCTTGCTCGCCTTCGGGGTACGAATCGGGTGTACCGTCTGGCGCGTCGTGGCTGGCTTCGAGAGCATAGTGAGCAGCTCGCGCAACTCTTTCTGGATCAACTGCAGGTGCTTGGCGTCGACGGTCTCTGTGGCTGGTCCGTCGGTCGCGATTTGCGGATCTTTACTGGACCGTAACTCGGCCTTGAAGGCCTGGCGTGCGCCGGGAATCGTATAGCCCTCGTCGTAGAGCAGGGTTTTGACGCGAAGAGCCATCTCGACATCGCGGCGGCGGTAGAGGCGCTGGCCGGTGCCGCCCTTGTTCGGCTTTAGTTGGGGAAACTCCCCCTCCCAGAAGCGCAGAACGTAGGCCGGGACCTCGCACAACTTCGCTACCTCTCCGATACGGAAGTAGAGTTTGTCGGGGATCTCGCGAGTTGGACCGGGGCCAGCGGGTCGCTTCCGGATTGGCTCATGAGCAGACATGATTCGCCCAGTATAGGCGATGGCGGAAGCCGTGCGACATCGGAATTTTTGCTGATTCCTAGGGGTTAACGGGGTGCCGAGCTGGGTTCATCCCCCAAAACGCGGCACTCCGGCAATACCCCGGCCGTCCCAACCTACTGCGGCGGGGTGACAGGCTTTGGCGGACTCTTCGGCTGCGGCTGCGGTTGTGGCTGAGCAGGTTGCTGCTGCGGCCGGGTCTGCTGCTGGTCTCGCTCACGCTGCTGCTGTTGCTGGCGTTGCTGATCTTGTTGCTGGCGTTGCTGATCTTGTTGCTGGCGCTGCTGTTGTTGCCGCTGTTGTTCCTGCTGCTGAATTTGTTGTTCCTGCTGCTGAATTTGTTGTTGCTGTTGCTGTTGTTGCTGTTGAAGTTGCTGTTGCTGCTGCTGCTTTTGTTCCTGCTGTTGCTGTTGGAGTTGCAGCTGCCGTTGTTGTTGTCTCTGTTGCTCCTGCTGTTGATCTGGCTGTTGCAGCGTCGGACGCTGCCTCTGCTGTTCCTGTAACCGCTGTTGCTCTTGTAGCCGCTGCTGATGTTGTTGCTGTTGGATTTGCTGCTGTTGCTGTTGCTGCTGTTGCTGCTGTTGCTGTTGGAGCTGCTGCTGTTGCTGCTGAATTTGCTGTTGTTGGATTTGCTGCTGTTGATCCTGCTGCGGGGGCCTCTGTTGCGGAGCCGTTTGTTGCGGCGGCTGTTGTTGAACCGGCTGCTGCTGCTGTGGTGGCCGCGGTTGCTGCTGTTGCGGAGCCGTGGGCTGCTGCTGCGTGGGCTGCGAGTTGAGAGGCTCGCGGTTGCGAATCGGCGGGCCATTCTGTGGCTGGTTTTGTGTCGGCGCAGGTGCCGGAGTCTGGGTCGGAGCCGCTGCCGGCTGGTCGCCGCGAGGCTGGTCGTTGCGTGGCTGATTCGTCGGCCTCGGTGGGTTTGCGGTTGCGGGCGTAATCACCCGGGCCGGTTCCGTGGGCCGCGTCAAGTCAGCTGGTCGAGGCGTATCGACGGGCCGCCCAGCGTCTGCCGGTCGCGATGGCTGCACCGGGTTGCCGAACGGCTGACCCTGCCTGCCGCGATCCGGATTCCCCGGATTATTCCCCGGCTGGTTGTTGCCGGGCTGGCCATTGCCGTCCCGATTGTTTCCTCCCTGGTTGTTCCCAGGCTGATTGTTCCCACCCGGATTGCCCTCTGGGCGCTGCGGGTTGCGTCCGTTGCCGCCTCTGTCCTCCCAGCGTGGGCGGTCCGTACTCGGGGGCAAAGCCCGTGCCGGGGTCTGCGGAGCCCTGATGCCGGGGCTCGGACTGGCCGTTGGACGAACCATGACGGGGGCTTGATTGACCTGCTGGCGCATACGGTCGTCCATGCGAATGCGCTGGACCTGATCGACCCGGCGGCCGTCGGAGAAATCCCGCTGCGAGACCGCTGTCGTTCCGCGTCCACGGTTCTGATAGGTCTGGTCGCGATCGCTTCGCTCGTACACGTTACGGGTCCGGTTGTTGTAGTTGTCGCGCACCTCGTTCGGGTTGCGGTTGTAGATATTGGTGACATTCACCCGGTTCACATAGGTCGTGCTGCTGCGAAACCACGGACGATACGGCTCGCGGGGCCCCAGCGGGAACCACGCCGTGATGCCGGCGCCGCGGCCAAGCTGAAGCGAGAATCCTGCCCCGCCCACAAACGCAACCAGAGCGGGTGAGTAGACCGGACGGACGGGCCGGCCGAAGATCCGCGTCGGCGGTCCTGGGACCCAGCCCCAGCGCCCGCCAAAGTTTGACCAGCGACCGTAGTGGAACGGCGCAAAGCCCCAAGGCTCCGCCTCCACCCAGGTCCAGCCCCACGGAGCGATATAGGCCCAATGGCCGTTATGGTACGGGGTCCAGTCGGCGTCGACGCCGCGCGGGTACCAAACATTGCCGTAGTCCGGGTCGCCCGACCAATCGCCATACTGCGCCAGGTCTTCGGAGCCGATCATGTCGGAGTTTACGTACTGGTCCTGGGTCGTGTAGGCGCGCTGGAATACCTGATCACGCTCCTGGTCGAACCGGTCCAGAGCGTCAGGCGGCAGAAGCCGCAGATACTGCGCCGACGGCGGGTTCCCCACCATGCGCATCGACTCGTTCGGGCCGAGGGTCTGGTCCAGATTCTGGCTCTCGACGCGCACTTCACCGGAGGTGACGGTGACGACGGTTGTGTCGTTCTGGGGGTAGAAGTCGACGCGGATGTCTCCGGGTGTCGTCACGAGGATCGTACCGTTCGGGGTATCGATCTCGACCACTCCCGGCGTTCCATCGGGGGTCAAAAGATCGCGGGTGCGGACGCGGATGCTGCCCTGCGCCAGTCCAAACTGCGCCACCTGGTCGGTCAGGGTGGAGATTGTCAGGTCGGCGGCGTTGCCTAGCCGGACGGAAAGCCCAGCCGTCTGCAACTCCGCAAGTGACTTCACATCGGCGTAGACGCGGTCGCCGATTGTCAGCGGATAATTCAGCTCGGCCTGTGAGAACTGGTCGACACCGGCGGACTGCAGCGAAATATCGCCACGAATGACGGCGATTCGGGCGACGCGGCCCGGGGGGTCGACGACCCGACCGGTATCGTCATCTACGCCGTGATATTGGGGCTGATTTGGGTATTGCGGCTGCTGGGCGCTCGAAACCGATGCGGTTGCCACCAAAATGACGGCTAAAATTCCCGACAAAATAAATCTTGCTCGAACTTGCATGGACGATCTCCTGAAAAACTCACGACAAGCCCAAAACGCTTTTCGTGCCTGCATTAGCTAACACTGGTTTTTTACTTTTGACATTACAAATTCGGACACTGATGTGATTTTCTGGAACTTCCCTAGCCCCTGCGCGTATGTTGAGGTCAGCAAGGGTGTGTGACGGAT
>JAYVZU010000467.1:0-11293 GCA_043783075.1 Rhodanobacteraceae bacterium | reverse complement strand
CACTGAACTTCCAGACGGCAGGTTGCAGCACCAGCCTGAATCAACTCCCCGCAGGTCGTCTCGATCCGGTTGCTCTGAAGCTCCTGTCTCTCTACCCCAAGCCAAACTCAACGGGTGCGAACAATTACGTTGTTAGCCCGGGTATTTACGAGCATAAGAACGCCTTCGACGTTCGTGTCGATGCGAACATCACAGACAAGGATCAGGCATTCGTCCGCTTCAGTTATCAGGATGATCCGCAGTTCATCCCGGGAATCTTCGGCGGTATTGCGGACGGTGGCGGATTCCAGCAGGGTCTGCAGACTTTCAAGTCCAGCCAGTCTGTGCTTGGATACACTCACATCTTTACCCCTACCACGGTCAATTCCTTGCACATTGGCCTCAATCACCTCCACACCACTCGGTTCGGACCGCAGGGTACCGTGGACGGTATTCCGGCGCAGTACGGGATTCAGGGTATTCCTCAGTTCCCTGAGAACGGCGGCCTTCCTTCGATTGGAATCGGTGGCCTCCAGACCCTTGGTAGCAACGCTTTCCTTCCGTCGGACGAAACCAGCCAGACCTTGCAGATTGCGGATGACTTCACCAAGATCTACAAGAGCCACAGCTTCAAGGCTGGTATCGAGTCGCAGCAAGTCAAGTTCTCCACACTGCAGCCCGGCTTCTCGCGCGGCAACTTCGACTACAACGGCAACTACACCGACATTCCGACCAAGAACAACGGCGGAACTGGTCTCGCTCAGTTCCTCGTCCTTCCCGCAGCTTCGACCGTTCCCAATGGTCTCAGCTACTCGGGCGGCGCAGACTCGATCAATGCCTCCAACATCAACAAGACGTACGACTTTCGCCGCTACCTCGCCGGTTACATCCAGGACGACTGGAAGGTGAACAAAAAGCTGACCCTGAACATTGGCATCCGCTGGGATTACTTTTCACCTCTCAGAGAGACCAACGGCGGTCAGGCGAACTTCATTCCCGACGGACCTCCGAATGGTGTGCCCACCTTTCTCATCCCGGCAAGCGGCAAGGACAACCGCACCCTGTCAACCAGCTTCATCAACTTGCTCGCCAAGGACGGTATCAAGCTCCAGCAGACCGACCAGTATGGTCAGGGGCTAACCCAGGTGCAGAAGAGCAACTTTGCTCCGCGCGTTGGTTTCGCCTATTCGATCAGCAACAAGCTGGTTACGCGTGGTGGCTTCGGAATCGCCTACAACGCGTTTGAAAATCAGGGATATGGGCCAAACATCGGCGAAAACTATCCCTTCGTCTTCAACTTCGGCTACTCCGGCCAAACTACCGGAACCAACAACGGCCAGCAGGGTGTGTCGCCTATCAGCTTCAACACTCCTTGGTCGGGCTGCGCCACGGCCGGTCCTGGTAATACGGCGACCATCGGTTCAGGTCTGTCGTGCGTTGCATTCACACCTTCGGCTGTGAACGCGCAAGGTCTGGGTCTCGAAGGTCTGCAGTTCGCCTACCAGACACCCCGCACCTACAGCGCCAACTTTACTACGCAGTATTCCCTTACCAACACGCTCTCCATCCAGGCTGCATACGTCTATACCCGCGGTCAAAACCTGCAGACAGGCGTCGGCAGCAACCGTGTCACCGCCCTTCTACCGCAGGGTGCCAACACTACCAACACGACTTCTCCGGGCGCGGGCGGCACCATCCCATTCCCGGACTTCTCCTCTGGTGCCAGCTATCAGTCCACCGTCGGTGCCAGCAACTACAACGGACTCCAGACCAAGCTTGAAAAGCTTCCGAGCCATGGCCTGTCGTTCCTACTCACCTACACCTGGGCCAAGACGATGTCGGACGCGGGTGACCTCCTCAACGGCGGTAGCATCAGCGGTTTCCGTGCTCCTGCGGTGGCGGGTCTGGGTCCGATGTTTGACTATACCTTGGCTGACTTTGATATCCGTCAGGTCGTTCACGCCAGCGGTACCTATGAACTGCCCTTCGGCCACAACAAACAGTTCCTGGGCAATGTCAGCAAGTCGGCCGACTACATCGTTGGTGGTTGGTCGTTCAACACCATCGTCTCCCTCCAGGGGGGGCAGCCAGTCTCCATCGGTTGTCCCACAGGCACCACGTCAGGAACGGGCTGCAATGCGATTCGGGTTCCGGGTCAGGATCCGAAACTCAAAATCAACATCACCCCCGCGGGTGTCCGTTGGTTCAACAATCCAGCAGCGTTCAACCAACCATGCGCTCTCGGTGCAGGTGGCGTTCCAATCCCGAACTCGCCGGCTGGTTGCGTTCCCCTCTCTGGTAGCGGAGCTCTTGGTTACGCGCCGTCAACCACCGTTGGGCCCGGCTTCCACCGCTTCGACTTATCCTTCTTCAAGGACTTGAAGTTCTCCGACCGTTACCGCATGCAGTTCCGTTCGGAGTTCTTCAACATCCTCAATCATCCTAACTTCAGTGCTCCTGGCTTCGGAGGCAACGGTGTCGTCGCCATCTCCAACGCAAAAAACTTCACCAACGCCAACTTTGGTTTGATCGGCTCCACGCGTGACAACCCGGGTGATCAGCGTCAAATCCAACTTGCACTGAAGTTTTACTACTAAACTCATCCGCACGATCCCCAGAAAGGTCGCCGACACGGCACCTTTCTGGGGTTTATTGTTTCTACAAGAAGGTCTCTCCAATCTTGTTGGAGCAGGGGCAGTTTGTGAGTACGTTTCACCGGCAGTTTATCGGCATCATAGGCACTCTTATTACGGGAGTTGTGGTCACCCTCGCGACGAAATCGTTCGCCCAGAAGAGTGCCAGCATGTCGCCCGATCAACAGTTCCAGACGGCCGTCGCGGCTTACGAGTTTCATCAGTATGCTCAGGCCGCCGCGCAGTTGGAAGTCCTTCTCGCAACCATCCCAGACAACTTTGAGGTAGAGGAACTCCTCGGTCTCAACTACGCTGCCATGTCTCAGGATGCCAAGGCCGTCGTGCACCTTCAGGCGGCGGTGCGACTCCAGCCGAGGTCTGCTCCCTTCCGGACCAACCTTGCGGCCTGTCTCAACCGCCTTGGTAAGCTCCCCGCAGCAGAGGAGCAGTTTCAGAAGGCCCTCGCCTTGATGCCCAACGACTACACCGCCAACCACAACCTCGGCGAGTTCTACATCCAGCAAGGCAAACTGAAGGAAGCGCGCCCATTGTTACAGCGTGCCCTAAAGATCAAGCCCGACGCTTACGATAACGGCTACGATCTTGCCACGACACATCTGCTTCTCAGCGAGTTCGCGGCGGCGCGGCAGGTCGTGCAGACTCTTCTCTTGCAGCAAAACTCTGGCGAACTTCACAACCTACTTGGCCAAATCGACGAGAAAGACGGCCAGTTCGTTGCTGCAGCCAACGAGTTCGAATCTGCGGCACATCTCGACCCCAGTGAGCCCAACCTCTTCGACTGGGGAAGCGAGCTCCTGCTGCATCGCACCTATGAGCCTGCAATCGATGTCTTTCGCACGGCCACACAGCGTTACCCGACGTCTGCCCGCGAATTCATCGGTCTCGGCATGACCCTCTATGCTCGCGGCCTTTACGAAGATGCAGTGAAGGCACTATTACAGGCGGCGGATATCGATCCATCCGATCCCCGCTGCTACCTCTTCCTCTCTCGCGCCTACGATAGCTCGACCTTGCAGGCAGATGAAGTCAGCCGTCGCTTCCATCGCTATGCGCAGCAACAACCCGCCAACACCCTCGCACAGTTCTACTACGCCATGAGCCTCAAGAAGGGAAGGCAAGTTGAATCGACTGGCGCTAACCTAGCTCTCATCGAAGATTTGTTAAAGAAAGCGATCGCACTCGATGACACGCTCGCCCAGGCTCACTTTCAACTCGGCAATCTCTACGCTGACCAGCATCAATATGAGCGGTCCCTACCCGAGTATCTTCGGGTCATTCAGCTGGAACCGAATCTCGCCGACGCGCACTACCGGCTCGGCACCGACTATACTCGTCTCGGCCAGAAAGACCGTGCACAGGCCGAATACAGCCTCTATCAGAAACTCCGTTCAGAGCATCTGGCCGAGGTAGAAAAAGAGCGGGCTGAAGTCCAGCAATTCGTCTACGCCTCTAAGGCATCAACGCAGCAAACAGCTCCACCGCAGTAACTGCAGGGAAGGGAATCACCATGCGGCACGGATCATCCAACAAAGGCGACAAGCAGCTAGCCTGGCATGCTGCGCTCTCCGCTGAAGTAGCCGCTCGCCAACTCGGCATCACACGTCGGGACTTCCTGCGGGACGCGACCGGCATTGCTGTCGGCTCTGCCTTCATGGGGGCTAGCCCTTTCGTTCACGCTGCCAGCGCCGTCAAAAAGCGCAAGGTGGTTGTCGTAACGTTTGGTGGTGGAGCGCGCGATCAGGAGACGTTCGCTCCCCAGGGACAGGTCAACATCCCTCACATGATGAAGGAGCTGATACCCCAATCCAGTTTCTTCACGCACGTTACGAATCAAGGCATCCTTGGCCATTACGTCGCCACCGCCAGCCTTGCGACCGGTGTATACGAAACTCTGAACAACTTCTCAGCCGTGCCGCCAGATCATCCCACTATCTTCGAGTACTTCCGCAAAGACCTCGCCCGCCCCGCGTCGGATGCTTGGGTAGTGGCACCCAGTAACGGATTCAACCGCATCGGAGGAAGCGAATCTCGCGGCTTTGGTCCGGACTTTGGAGCACGGGTTGTGCTTCCGAAACATCTCCTCAGTGCAGCAAGTGCTGGCGGCAAGACCGACTACAACCATCTGCTGCACGATAACTACGAGACCCCGCTTTACGCCCCGCAGCTTGCAGGTGGAGACTTTGAGCTTGAGCAGCTTGAGCGAGTCCTCAAACTCTCCGTAGACGACTTTACCGCGCATGCCAGCACACTCTCCAGCCCCGATGAGCTCTCGCTGTATATCGCTCGCAGGCTGATGCGCGAACAGTCGCCCAGCCTTCTCTGGATCACGATGCACGATATCGATGTGGCACACTCCGGCGCATTCTCTTTGTACATTGACGCGATTCACCGCACCGATCGCCTCTGCGCCGAGCTCTGGTCTTCCATCCAGAAGGAACCGGAGTATGCCGGCAACACGACTCTGCTCATCCTTCCCGATTTCGGTCGCGATGCGGACGAAGACTCCGGCGGCAACGGTTTCCAGCACCATCGCACGGGCGACCCAGCCTCGCGCACCACGTGGATGATGGCCCTTGGTGCAGGGGTACGTCCAGGGGTCATTTACGATAGTCCACTGCAATCCATCGACGTCGTCCCCAGCATTGGCGCCATGATGGGTTTCAGCGCTTCGCAGTCGCATGGGTCACTCATCAAGGAGCTACTCTAGACATGCTTCCGAATGCACTTAAAGCCGACTCTTTCGCGACGTACTCCACCTTAGCGCGCAAGGTGGCGGTTGACCATCTGGCCCTTCTGCAGCAGCTTCCGATCGCGTTTCTTCCGTCTCTGCTGCGCGAATTGATTGAGTACGACGACAGGTTTCCGGCGGAGCATCTCGCGATCGATTTCGAACTCTCTTATCTTTCAAAGTTGCCTCCTTTGCAACTGGCTGCAACGTTCCGGCCCTTCGTCGAGTTGAAGATCTCTGCGCCGCTCATTGCGAGTGACTGGGTAAACCATCCCGGGCAGTTCGTCGAGCAGGAGTCTGCCCATCTGTGGTCTACGCATCAACTCGATGCCTTCCGCCTTGCTGCTGCGCAATATGGACAGACGCTAAGCGCGGCGACTCCTGCGCTGCCCCTTCCGCTTCCGCGTCTTGGGATTGCAGTCATCGGTCAGGGAGCCACCACTGCGGCGGAGCCTTTGTTCCTCAACCTGCGGAAACACGGCACACTGTTCACAAAGGTCAATTCAGAAAACGGTCTCGAACTGATTCTGTCGGTTGTCGAAGGCCGCGCCGCGAAGCATGTCGCGCCCTACGCGCATTGGTACATCGATGGCGGACAGGCCGCGCGTTCAACGCCATCGCTTACCAACGTCGCTTATCGAGAGCTTGAACCGCTTCGTTCCCGACTTCTCAAGTTTATGGATGCCCAGATCGCTCATCCAGGTATGGGGCCGGAAGAACTCCGCACGAAGCTGGCGCTTCTCACACCAGCCGACCTGGGCGTCTACAAGCCAGCAGATCCAGTTCTCGAACGCTTCCGGCTGCGCCTCTTTACGGAAGGCTCTGGCACCCAGATCTTCGCGACCACCTTCGCGCAATGGGCTACACGCGAAGCGCTCCGCCGTGCCCAGCCATTGACGCTGCTCGTGCGATACGCACCGCGCCAGCGACAGAGGCCGATGAACGAACTACTTGCCTCCGCCGATGCCCACGTTGAACTCGACCCTGCGGGTTCGCTGGTCGACGCTGATATGGCGGCCTGGTATCACTGGCTCAATCAACAGCGCCTCCCAGGTGCCGACCGATCGGCTTTTGTCGTCTGGTTTGAGGCGCAGCAGCAGGCTTTGGTCGTCGCACCGTCGCTCCCACGTGGCGTTCAATCGGATTCCACTCTGAATCTAAGGGCACTTCTCGCTCTCGCAACCTAAGGCTAACATCTCGAGGGTTGCAATTTCACCCCGTCATTTTGCTGGAATGTAACGCTTTACATTCGCCAATTTTTGGAGTCTATTCAAAAGTGCGTTGCGGCGGACGGGAATCACAACCTCAAGAAATACTATGCCTGCGCACTCACCGGAGAGATCATGCAACGTCGCGAATTCCTCAAGTTCACCGCAACAGCCGCCGCCGCTTCAGCCTTTAGCTCTGCCGCAGTCTGTGCTATTGAATCCCCAGCGCAAGGCCGCTCAATTTTCCCGATGAATCGCAACTGGCGCTTCCACCCTGCCAAGGCAAAAGGGGCACACCTCGCCTCGTTCAACGATGCCGCTTTCCAACCCGTCGTGATCCCACACACCAACGTCGTCCTCCCGTGGCACAACTTTGAAGACAAGGATTACGAGTTCATCTCCACCTACCGGCGCCGCTTCCGCAATCCCGCAGCCGCTCGCGGCAAGCGCGTCTTCGTCGACTTCGAGGGCGTCATGACGGCCTCAACCGTCTGGATCAATGGAGTTCCGCTCGGGGAATACAGAGGAGGCTTCACGCCGTTCTCTTTTGAATTGACGGAGCATCTCCATACCGATGCGGAAAACATACTTACGGTCCAGGTGGACTCCACCGAGCGTGCCGACATACCGCCCTTCGGCCATGAGATCGACTACCTCACGTTTGGTGGCATCTATCGCGAGGTCTCGCTGCGCATCGTCTCGCCCACCTATATCGATAACATCCACGCCCAACCCAAAAATGTCCTCACGTCTGCACCGTCGCTCGATGTCGATGTCTTTCTCGCCGGCAAGCCCGCTGCCGATCTGACCATTGAAGTCGAGCTTCGCGATGGCGACACAGTCATCGGTAAGGCCAGCAGTACCGGTACCCTGACCAGCGAGCCTGACCCCAACGCCAAGATGGCCCCCGACACAGCGGCACCCGCGAACGCCAGCACGCAGACGACGCAGGACCCAGCCAGACACACCATCATTCTCAAGGGCTTCTCTGGCATCAAGTTGTGGGATATCCAAAATCCTCACCTCTACAACGTCAAAGTCAGCCTGTTCAGCAATGGCGTCCTTCTCGATCAGGACACTCGGCAGATCGGATTCCGCGAGGCGATGTTCACGCCGGGTGGCTTCTCGCTCAACGGCAAGATCATCAAGCTGCGCGGCCTCGACCGGCACCAGACCTTCCCGTTCGTCGGTCAGGCCATGCCAGCTCGCGTGCAACGCAAAGACGCCGACATCCTTCGCAAGGGATTGCATTGCAACATTGTGCGTACCTCACACTACCCTCAATCCCGCCACTTTTTAGATCGTTGCGACGAGATCGGTCTGCTTGTCCTCGAAGAGATTCCCGGCTGGCAGCACATTGGCCCCGAGCCGTGGAAACAAGTCTCAATCGACAACGTCGGTCGTATGATTCGCCGCGACTGGAATCACCCTTCCATCATCCTGTGGGGCGTTCGCATCAACGAGTCTCTCGACGACCACAGCTTTTACACTCGCACCAACGCGTTTTCGCATGTTCTCGACACTACTCGTCAGACCGGCGGTATCCGCTACCTGTACAACAGCGAACTGCTCGAAGACGTCATGACCATGAACGACTTCGGTTTTCCGCTGCAAAAGCCCAACCACCCTCTTTACCTGAACACTGAGTTTGTTGGGCACACGTTCCCGACCAAGACGACTGACGACGATGAGCGCCAGCGCGAGCACACTCTTCGTCACGCTGCCATTCACAACCAACTCGCCTCCGATCCTCAATACGCGGGCGGGATCGGTTGGTGTGCGTTTGACTACAACACCCACGCCAACTTCGGCGCAGGCGACCGCATCTGCTACCACGGCGTCACCGACATCTTCCGCGAGAACAAGCCCGCCGCCGGCTTCTACAAATCACAGTGCGACCCCGATGAAGAGATCGTCCTGGAACCGGCCTTCCACTGGGCCAACAGCGACGAGTCAACCTACTTCTCCAAGGCTGTCGTCTGTTCCAACTGCGAACATCTCAAGTTCTACCTGCGTGAAGGCAGTCTCGAATCCAATCCGTGGAAGCTCATCGCGGAGCTCGATCCGAATCACGCCGAATTCCTGCATCTTACCTACGCACCCTTCGTCCTCGAGACCAAAAACATCGACCGAAAAGTCTTCGACATCGCATGGGGCGATCTGCGCATCGATGGCTTCATCAAGGGCCAGCGGGTGATATCCAAAACCCTCTCTGGCCGCGGCGTCGACCGCAAGTTCACCCTACTGCCGGACGACCTTACCCTCGTCGCCGACGGTGCAGACACAACGCGCGTCGTGATGCGTGTGACCGACGAGTTCGGCGCAATCCGCACCTACGCTGACGCTCCAATTGTCTTGACTCTTGAAGGTCCCGGAAAGCTTATCGGCGACAATCCCTTTGTACTCGTCGGCGGTACCGGTGCAGTGTGGGTTCGAGCCGGAGAGACCGCAGGTACCGTTCGCCTGACCGCCAAACACCCGCGTCTAGGCACGCAGACGCTCAACTTCAACCTGACTGCCTCGGCCAAAGAACTCGTCTAACCGGGATCGTTATTGCAAAAAGAAGGCCACGAAGCCGCAGCTTCGTGGCCCTTTGTTTTGCCTGATCTACTGCGCGTCGAAACGGAACGCAGCAGCCTGCAGGTCTCCGCGCAATACCACGTCGACGCCATGCGACATCCAATATGCACCCGTCGCTGACGTGGACGAATCTTTGCGCAGTGTGCCCGCAATCGGCGTCACCTTGTAAGTCGCATTTGGATCCAGACCCTTCAAAAACACTCGCGGATACGGATACCCCATCGTGCTTGAATGCAGGAACGCAAATATTGCTGCCTGCTTCTTGTCCGTCGAAACCGACTCCGTCACAGACTGTTCGCTCCCGTCGCGCGGAGAAATCAGTCGGTACAGGGAACCATGCTGTACAGTCTCGCGAATCCCCTTGTAGGCAGCGATCAGATCCTTCGCTGTCGCAAAATCTGCATCGTTCCATTTGTTTAGGTTCGCTCCCACGCCCAGTCCGCCTTGCATCGACGATAGGAACCGATACGCAACGGTGGTTGCACGGTTGTTTGCCCAACTCGGCGAATCCGTCACCCATGCCATCATCACCCCTGGCGTATAGGCATACGTGAAGCCATCCTGAATGCTGAGCCGGTCGAATGGGTCCGTATTGTCCGACGGCCAGACCTCATCCGTGTGGCCGAGGATTCCAAGGTCAACACGACCTCCGCCGCCGGAACACGATTCAATCTCAACGTTTGGATACTTCTTCCGCAGGTCTGCCAGGATCGAATAGAGATTGCGCGTGTACTCGACGTACACTTCCTTCTGCTCATCCGGTGCCACGGCCGACCAACCCGGCTCGCTCCAGTTACGGTTGTAGTCCCACTTCAGAAACGCAATTTCGTTATGCGCCAGGATGTCATCGAGGAATCCGTATACATAATCACGAACGTCTTTCCGCGCCAGATTCAGCACCATCTGGTTGCGTTGCTCGGTCCGCGGTCTCCCGGGAAAGTTCAACACCCAGTCCGGATGCTTCCGGTAAAGATCACTGTCCGGATTCACCATCTCCGGCTCTACCCACAACCCGAAGTCCATACCCAGCGAACGCACATGGTCGATGAGCGGCTTCAATCCATTGGGAAACTTGTCCTTGTTGACGTACCAGTCGCCCAGCCCAGCGTGGTCATCTTTGCGCTGGCCAAACCAGCCGTCGTCCATGATGAACCGCTCCACGCCAATGGACGCGGCCTTGTCCGCCAGTGCCGACTGTCCGGGCATGTCCACACGGAACTCCGTTGCCTCCCAGCTGTTGTAGATCACCGGTCGCGGCTTGGGTGTCGGCGACTGCGGCAGAACCTTTGCAAGCTCAAACCGGTGAAGAATCCGCGAGGCTTCGCCCATTCCCGCGTGGCTGTAGCCTCCGTAAAACACGGGGGTCTTGAGCTCCTTGCCCGGCAAAAGCTTGTAGCCGAAGTCGAACGGGTTGAACCCGCCCGTGACGCGAATCTGGCGCAGTTGGTCCTGCTCTACACTAATCCGCCACGATCCGCTCCATGCGAGTGCGCCAAACCACACATCGCCGCTCTCTTCATCCGGATGCTCCCCACGCTCAATCGCAAACCACGGATTGTTCTGGTGGCCAGTCGATCCGCGCTTGCTCTGGAGCACTACCTCACCCGGCAACAACGCCTGCTTCTGCAGTTGCCACTCGCCTGCCCATCGTCCGGTCAGGTACCGCAATGAGTAGTCGGTTCCCTGGGGCAGGTTCCAGGTCGCCGCAGCGACTGCCTCAATCATCATCGGCGAATTGGTCCTGTTCTCAATAACTACTGACCGCCCTACAATCCCCGTCGCCGGGTCGATCGTGTATTGCATCTCCACAACGACTGCCCGCTCCACATCTTTTACGGTGACTGTCAGTGTGTCTCCGTCAATCTTGTGGCTTACATAGTGCAGCACCAGGTCGCGGTTACCGTCGGGAAAAGTCACCTTCAGCGCAGCCTCTGTGTAGATACCTCCGCCCCAACCTGCGAACTCCTTGGGCGTGGTGGTTGCCGTGCTGTCGAAGGACGCGGCATCTGGCAATCGCGTTGCCGCCGCGAGCTTATCCTGCAAGCTGACTGCGTGACCCCAGTACACCGGCTGTAGTTCGTCGCCATCGTTTACTCCAAACGCGTAGGTCACGCCTCCGCCATCCAGCCGAAATACCTTTGTCT
>JAYVZU010000466.1:0-3777 GCA_043783075.1 Rhodanobacteraceae bacterium | reverse complement strand
AGAGTGCGCGATGAATGGGGCACCCGGTGTGTGGGCCACCCGCCTCGGATGCATGGGTGGAGGTTAGTGGGTTGGGACGGATTGTGCAAACATCCGGTCAGGGCTGGATGGAGTGAGGGCTGGGAAGGGAGGACGGTTCGCTTTGCGAATACCCACTCATCGCATGAGACAGAAACGCGATGAATGGGACACCCAATGTATGGGCCACCCGCCGGAGGATGAGTTCTACGGTGTCGAGTCCCATGGGTGATTTTGTGACTCTAATTCATGGGGAATGAGCATCGTGTCCCGGCATTGCCCACTCATCGTAAAGTGCGCGATGAATGGGACACCCGAATGTGTGGGCCACCCGCCTAGCGTGTCCTCGGAGTCTTGAACGCGCTTCTCGCGCCGTGCCGGATGTTCAAGATGTTGACGACTTGTGACCGCTCGTCAATGCGGTACAGCACCCGGTAGATGTGTGGCTTGTTGCCGTAGAGCAGGTGCCGCGTGCCTGGGTCCTCACGGGTTATGGGGAGACGCTGAGGCATTTCGTTCAGGGTTGCGATTGCCTCGCGAAGTCCGTTGAACCAAATGGCCGCATGATCCGAGGTCGCAGCTTCGATAAATTCGTAGATAAGTTCAAGGTCTCGTTGGGCCTGGGCGGAGATTCTAACGCGGTATGGCATATTTCTTGCGCATCTCCTCGAAGACCTCTTCGGCGGGCCGGGTTCGGCCCGCTTCAACATCTTCAAGTCCCAAGCGAATTGATTCGCGCACATCCGCCGCGTCAAGGAGTTCAAGCATGCGCTCGTACTCCGCGGCCTCCTGGATGATCAGCTCGGGTTGGCCGTCGACGGTGAGGGTGATGGGGCGGTGCGTTGTCTTGAGTTGCTGCAGGAATTCTTCGGGGTGATCACGGAAGGCGGAGAGGGGCTGAGTGTCGGTGATGGTTTCGATCATGATGGCCTCCGCTGGTTGGATTGTAGCGTAGGGGGAGGCGCGGTGGGTGACTGCTTCGAAGTCGGTAGGGTTTTTGCGCTGGATGCTTCGTTCGAAGCGCAGGGCGATGGTCCAGCTATAGAAGAGCCCCGATTCGAGGGGCAGGGCGGGGAATTGGGCGGTGAGGGGCTTCACGAGGTGCATGGATGGTTTGTATCATCTGCGGGTTCGCGTGTGGCGCGTAGGCCCACTCATTGCACAGTGTGCGATAAATGGGGCACCCAATCTGTGGGCCGGCTTTCCCGTTCGATACCGGACATATCCCAGAATCGAGATGTGAAAACTAAACTAGAAACCTACGGTAACGATAATTAACTTGCAAACCCGCCAGAAAATGTGTTCTAGTTTTCGCTCAGTTACAACACACTACATAGGCAGGTAACCACATGGCTCCAACTGAGTTAGACGGGAAGCATGTTGATCAAGATTGTGGGAAATGGACCGCACGCGACTGGGTCGATGTTGTCGCAAAGCTTCTTCTACCTCTTGTTATTGCTGTCATTGGGGGGATCTATACCTATCTTAGTCATAAGGGTGACGTAGAGCGACTTAGCGCGGAAAGTACAGCAACATTAGCGAGGCTTCGATTCGACCGTGACGCGCGCTATACAGAAATGCTGATCGAAGGAACACCTCAAAAGAAGCATTACGCGATTGCAATAATTGCGGATTTTAGCCGCAGGAATAACTTGTCTCCGGAAGTTAATCAAGTCCTTCAACAACTTTGTGATGTGGAAGAAAGCGCTGATCTCAAGGCTGACGCTTGTGCAGCTCTGGCCAGAAGACCAAAGACATCGGTTTCTACAGCCGTGGCTTCGGTTCCACATGATGCATTGCCTGTCAAAGTCACGGTTGAGTTGGCGAATGACAATCAGCGGAACGATGCAAAAATCCTTCAGGCGAAGCTGCGAGAAAAAGGCTATGACGCGAAGGAAGAAGATCAAGAGGTACTTCCAGCAGCCAGCTCATCATTTAATACTTACGTGCGTACGTTTTCTCCGAAAGCAGCAGCTGCGGCTGAGAGTGTACGGCAGATCATGGTATCGCAGGGATACCAGTCAGTTGCCATTCAATACCTATCACCGGAAGGGCAGGAATCCGCGGATGGAATCGAGATATGGATCGGGAAGAGGCAAACTAAGGGACACTAAATGCGAGCGGAAAAGATACCAGATTGCAGCGGCTGGTCGCTTGCGCTGAGTAGAGTGATGGAATAGCCGACAGTTCATTGAAGGCAAGACCCACATGGATGCGGCCGACAGTCAAACACGCTCTAGTCGGCTTCTAGGATTCTTCACTGAGTACTTCGAACTTGAGCTGGCCAGCAGCTTCGACTTCTGAATCAAAGCCAATCGACTCCATAAGCTCTACCTTATCTTGGTGCTCAAGCCACATGATGAACCCTCGATCAACGACGTTTAGTCTCGTCGCAGTCTGATCGTAATCCAAAACTATTGGCTTGATATTTTTTTCGACCTGAAGAGATGCGCAATATTGGAGTGCTTGTGTCAAATTTCCAGCGTTCAAACCCTTCCCTTGCGGGTGCCGCTCCTGCAAATATTTCCGAAGTTCCGCATATTTGAAACCTGCCTTAAGTTTCTCAGAAGTGGCATTTAGAACTGGGTGAAGTAGCCATTTGTACATCTGCAAAGTTGTGTCTTGAAAACCTCCAGAAAACAACGCGATGAAAGTCGAATAGCGCCCGCTCTGTTGATCTACGATTTGCTTGATCAAGGCAGGAACATCCATACCGTCCCCTAAGCTAGTGAGAACGTTACATGTTCGCGTGATTCTGGAGATTACGCAGGCAAGCCGGCACGCTTCCTGAACAATGTAGACGCTTCCCTGGCATTTCCCTACGAGAACTGATTTGAAGGACTCTTCGAACCTCACATTTAGAAGCTTTGCCCCGGCCTCAATGACGAGACGCAATTCATCCTCCGACCAGTTATCGGCGTCAATAGACACGATACGACCACTTAGGTCGCCGTTATAGACGATTAGTCGATTTTCATCGAGCCACACACCGATTAGAATGAAGGTGAATTTCGAGGCTTCGTGAAATGCTTTCAGCCCAACCGAAAATCCAATCTGCGTCGGTGTTGGAAGGTAGTGAAAGTCCTCCAGCACAATATACTTGCTGAAATTAATTGACTCAAGAGCGGCAATGATATCGTTCGGGTCGGTCGGGTCAAGCTCTAAGTTGTGGAACTCGACTTCGGACGTGTCTTTAGCACCTTTTTCTCCGCCAAGTTCCGCTCCAAAACCAAACGCAGATGCCTTTAGGCCGGCTTTGATCTTGTTGGATCCCTCTGAAGTCTTTTTCTCTGACTGGATGACCTGGAAACCAGCACGCTTCAGAATATTGGAATGTAGTTCGCCAACCGACCAGTTGTTTGAACACTGGACGACGATGTAGTCATCATCATTTAAGCAGTGCTTACGCAGACATGTCTTTCCTTGCTTCGAGCTGCCGAAGATGACAATGTGTTTGTCGCGGCCAAGATTCTCTACAAATGACTCGTCAATTGCTGGTCGCGTGACGTAGTTTAGTGGCACTTCGCGCGAAACGCCGTACACCGCATCGGTCGTATAAACAGTGTGGTCCGCGGTGCCCATGAGTGTTTCTAGCATTTGCGCTCCTACCTTCCGAACTTTTGGCGGCCCTGGAGTTGGCTCATCATTCTTTGTTGGGCTTTCATGCCTCCGCCGCCGCCCATGGTTTTGAACATTTTGGACATTTGGGAGTATTGGCGGAGGAGGTTGTTGACCTCCTGCACAGAGGTTCCGCTGCCG